>JANOUN010000537.1:0-4061 GCA_031416875.1 Planctomycetota bacterium
GGATTGACGTTTGATGATGTTCTTCTGGAACCCGGGTACAGCGAAGTCATACCGTCAGAAGTGGACATCAGTTCGTTCCTCACACGCAACATTCCGCTGAATCTGCCGATCGTCAGCAGCCCGATGGACACGGTCACGGAAAGTGATATGGCCGTCGCGATGGCTCAGCTGGGCGGCATCGGCATTATTCACAAGAACATGTCGATCGAGCAGCAGGCGATGCAGGTCGATCGCGTGAAACGCAGCGAGCATGGCGTGATCGTAGATCCCGTCACGTTGCCGCCGGAGACTCCTGCGGGAGAAGCCGTGCGGATCATGGACGAACGCAATATCGGCGGCGTTCCCATCACGGTCAACGGACGACTGGTCGGCATTCTGACACGTCGGGACCTGCGGTTTCTGGAATCAAAAGACCGGCCGGTTTCCGAGATCATGACCAAGGACGGACTGGTGACTGCACCGGAGAATACGAAGCTGGAAGCGGCTGAACGAATTCTCCTGGAAAACAAGGTCGAGAAACTGCTGCTCGTGGACGATGATTATCAATTAAAGGGTCTCATCACGATTCGTGACATCGACAAGAACCTGCAGTTTCCGCGGGCATCCAAGGATTCGCGTGGTCGTTTGCGGGTTGGTGCCGCAATCGGTGTTTTTGATTTTGAACGAGCGGCCCAATTAATGGAAAAAGGTGTTGATGTTTTGGTTGTCGACAGCGCTCATGGGCATTCTCGCAATGTGATTGAGACGGTGGCTGCCATCAAGCAGAAAATGCTGATCGATGTGATTGCCGGAAATGTGGCCACAGTGGAAGGTGCAAAGGCTCTGGCGAATGCCGGGGCTGATGCGGTGAAGGTTGGAATCGGGCCAGGATCAATTTGTACGACCAGAATTATTTCGGGAATCGGCGTTCCGCAGTTATCGGCCATCGCGAATGCCGCGAAGGGCCTGGCGGGAACAGGTATCCCGATCATCGCTGACGGAGGAATTCGCTTCAGCGGAGATATTACGAAGGCACTTGCGGCCGGAGCGTGGACTGTGATGGTCGGCGGTCTGCTGGCGGGTGTCGATGAAAGCCCTGGTGAGATGATTCTTTACCAGGGACGGAGCTTCAAGCGATACCGCGGAATGGGTTCGCTGGGAGCGATGATTAAAGGCAGCAGTGAACGTTATCGGCAGGGCCATGCTCCAGCGGGCGATCAGTCGAAACTGGTTCCGGAGGGCGTGGAAGGTCGCGTTTCTTACAGAGGAGCTCTGCAGCCGTTGATGTATCAATTGACTGGTGGTCTGCGATCCGGCATGGGTTATGTCGGTGTCGGGACCACTCGCGAACTGCGTGAGAAAGCCCGGTTCATTGAAATCACTGCGGCTTCGGTTAGGGAGAACCATCCACATGATATCGCCATCACTCAGGAATCTCCGAACTACTCTGTGGAGCATGCTCCCCAGGATTAGCAGGAACTCTTGTCGAACAATCACGTCCCGTTCCAATGTCCGCTGGACAGTTATGTCCGACATTTCGCCGTGCATTCTGGCATGCGTAACGACATGTCTGATGCTGGCCGGTGCCGACGTCACTATGGCTCAGGAAACCACTGGCCGTGCAACGCTGTCGGATCCTGTCAGCCCATTGCCGCCAGAATTCCTGAGTGGCCCGGTACCGGATGCGGTCCCGCGGTCCACGCCGAAACCACGGCGTCCTGTGATCACCGCGCCACTGACTGAGTTACGAGGAACTGTTTCTGATCAGAGCAGAATGTCGGCCACTGCCAGCGCATCCACGTATGTTGACCGGGAAGCTGAAGCAGCCCCCCTGGCCATCCCGGACGTTTCTGTTCAGGACGTTCCTCTTCAGGATACGCCAGTTCAGGCAGACACATGGCAGGAGGAATACTCAGGGCACGTCGATGACGTACTCAATGGCGGTACAGGTCGATCCCAGCGCGGGACCGTCGGCGATTGGTGGCGGCAGCGGTTGCCGTATGTTGAGTTCGTGACCGTGGAACCTGGCCATCTCAAGGCATCCGCTCAAGACTTCATCATTGACCACACTTTGCCGCCGGAACACGATTACGACATTGACATCTATGATCAGAAGCCCATTTCGGTGGCATCCTCACAGGTCGTGACAACCGTTCGCCCTGTGGCCCCGAATACGGATGAGGTTCAGGCTGAGAATGAACCTGGCAAGGATCGCCTCAGAACCGACATTCGCAAGATCCGCCCGACGCTTGGTTATGCAATGCGAAATATCAAGCCAGGTCAGCTCCCGGAAGGGTTCCACGACAAGCTCGATGAGGGCGACTACATCGCTCGACAATCCAGCCCTGCCGTTCTGCAATGGGCGCCAACAAACTTGTATCACTATCCGCTGTACTTTGAAGACCCGTCGCTGGAACGGTACGGGCACACATATCATCCGGTTGTGCAGCCGTTCGCATCCGCCGGTCGGTTTGCGACGCAGCTTGTCGGCTTGCCATACCAGATGACTTTGCACCCTGTGCATTCACGAGAATACACGCTGGGTTACTATCGACCGGGTGAGTGCGCTCCGAAAAAGCACTACCAGATCCCATTCAACGAGGAAGCTGCCATTATGCAGGCTGCGGCCATGGCTGGCTTTTTCCTGATCTTCCCGTAACCTGTACTCCAATGAAACAGACTTAAACTAAGCTTACTTTTGAAAACATCTTGTAGGTGAGTCAAGTTTTTGATCAAAGCGGCCCCACCGGCTTCATGTCGGCGGAACGCAGGTTTGAGGACTACGACGACTTAGTTCACAGAGTCAGACCAATCGTTTAACGGCGAGCCGCAGGCGTAGGCGAAGCGCGGCAACGACGCCTGCGGCTTGCCGTTAAACGAATGGTCTGAGGCGAGCGGCGAAAGCCGCGAAGCCTCGCTAGATTACGCGGGAACCGGTTCATGATCTTGTGCTTCCGTCGCTCGATTCGCTTTTGCGGCATTGCCGCCATCGCTGTTTTCCTGCTCAGCACGGAAAATCGATGGATTGTCGCTTGCGCCGAAGACCTGCCGGTTCTGTCGATTGCATTCGAACCTGTTTCCGGCAGCCCGGTGTTTGCAGCCGCTGACGGAAAGTGGGACACGAAGATCCGTGAACGTGGCTGGATCCTCAAAGATGATTCAGGCTGGAAGCTCTGGTACACAGGTTACGACGCGGGTCAACAGCCGCCAGCGATGAGTCTTGGACTGGCAACGTCATCCGACGGCATCACATGGCAGCGATCCTCTGAGCATCCGATTGTTGGTGACTTCTGGATCGAAGACATCATGGTCGTTAAACACGGTGACGCATACTTCATGTTTGCCGAGGGGGCACAGGATCAATCGCAACTGCTCAGATCAGCCGATGGTGCTCACTGGGATCGCGTCGGCACGCTCGATGTGCGACTTACGAACGGACAACCGATTCCCGCCGGACCGTTCGGCACGCCAACCGCGTTCTTTGAAGACGGCGTCTGGAATCTGTTTTACGAACGGCGTGATGCAGGAATCTGGCTGGCTCGATCAACCGACATGAAAACCTGGACAAACGTTGCTGACGCACCATTGATTCTGCCCGGCCCGGACCAGTTCGACGCCCGGATGATCGCCATGAATCAGGTGCTCCGCATCGGAGACACATATGTCGCCGTGCTGCATGGGACTGGTTCGCCGGAGAAACCTCGGCAATGGTGCACTTATCTGGCGACATCACGTGATCTGGTGCACTGGACGAAAGACGTCCGAGGCCCCGTGCGTCCGATCAGTGAGAACAAATCCAGCGGCCAGCTTGTGCATGACGGTCATCAATGGCGCTTGTATACGATGCACGACAGGGTCGATCTGCATCTGCCAATGGTGAAACCGTAGTCGGGTGCACAACGGTCCGGAACTGCGATTCCTGTCACCTGGACAGGCATGTTAATGCTGAATCGCTGCGACTCCAGATCGGGGATCGTCAACGGCATCGACTTAATGAGCGGAATGGCGCTAGCGGTCTGTTGATTTAGTGATTTTTGGGGCTCATGATCATACCAACCCGAAGCGCCAGCGAGGAATTCAGC
>JANOUN010000538.1:0-6379 GCA_031416875.1 Planctomycetota bacterium
CTGGTGCCGTAAGGACTGCGTGATGCCTGACGCAGACAGATCCAATGGCGTGGAATTAATGAGCGGAATGGCGCTAGCCACCGGTACCTGTTCCTGAAAAAGCAGCCAAACACCGGCGGCTAGCGCCGTGCCGCTCACTGAAAACACTTAGGTCCACGCCATTGCAGACAGATCCGTTGTGCGGTCGGTACAGGCTGTTTACAATCCCGCCGTCATGGCTAATGCAGGACGGCAGGTTCCTTCGACTCTGGCTGAACTGACGGCGTTGCTGGGCACGGCTCCGGGGTTTGCTGAGGTTGTTACCTCTCTGCATTCCGGCCGGAGCGCAACCATTGACGGCGCTTGGGGTTCGGCGTGCGCGCTGAGTCTGGCGGCGATCGCTGCTGCAGACCTGAAACGCTCACACCTGGTTGTACTGCCCACGATTCGCGACGCAGAAGAATTCATCGATGAATTGTCGGACCTCACGAAGTCGCCCGTGTTGCTGTTCCCGGCATGGGAAAGTCTGCCGGATGCCATTGATGCCGGAGACGCCGTCTACGCTGCGCGCCTTGCCGTCGTCCGCCGTCTGAATCAGGCCGATCGGACGCCCGCTCTGGTGGTGACGTGTGTCCCGGCCCTGTTGCAGCCGGTGCCCGCCCGTGACGCCATCAAAGCCGCGACACGCACCATTTCCGTCGGCGACGAACTGCCACTGGATGAATTGATCGAATGGCTGATCGCGCGGGGATTTGAGCGCGTCACTGCCGTCGAACTTCCGGGTGAGTTCTGTATTCACGGAGGTATCCTGGACATTTTTCCTGCGTCAGAACCCGACGCCATTCGGATCGAGCTGTTCGGCGATGAAATCGAATCGATCCGTTCGTTCAACGTCGAGAGTCAGCGGCGACTGGAAGACCTGAAGAGCATCTCACTGACGGCCACAACTCCGACTGGCCCTTCGGCGAGCGGAGCGGTGTCAGCCCCCCGGTCCAATGCGACGAAAAACCCAGCAGCGCGTTCAGGTGCGCCCGACACCCCATCGCCAGTCTTCGCTGGCCCGACCGAAAGCCTGATCGATTCGCTGCGGTCATCCACTATCGTTGTGCTCAACGACCTGCAGCAATCCATCAGCGAAGGCCGGATGTATCTGCAGCGGCTTTCCAGCCCTGTCGGTCTTTACAGCGTCGATGCCACGATGGCCCGACTGACAGAATTTCCTTCAGTGACGATCGATGCTCTCGGAGCCGACAGCTACGAAACATCCTGCCATCTGAGTATCGAGCCGATTGAGCGTCTTTCCGGCAGTCGTCGCGATGCCCTTGTGGAACTGTCCGAACTGCTTGGACCCGCCGACCACGTTTTGCTCTGCTGTCACAACGAAGGCGAACACGAACGTCTGCATGAACTGATCAGGGAAACCGACACCTCGCACAACACGGATCTGGCGTCGCGAATTCGCCTGACCACAGGCCGCCTGCGACGCGGGTTTCGACTGATCGATCATGCCCTGATCGTGATCAGTGATAACGAACTCTTTTCCCGCGCAGCGACCCGTGCGACGACGCGCAGGAAGCGAACAGATTCGAGAGCGATCGATACCTTCCTGGATCTGCGCGATGGAGATCTGGTCGTGCATGTGGCGCACGGCATTGCGCGGTATCGCGGCATGGCAAAAGTGGAAAACAGCGGCCAGCAGGAAGAACACATGCTGCTGGAATTCCGTGACAGCGTCATCGTCTACGTGCCGGTGTCACTCATTCATCTGGTCCAGAAATACATCGGCCCCGCCAAGACATCTCCCGAACTCACAAAGTACGGCGGCACTTCGTGGCTGAAGAAAAAGGATCAGGTCGCCGAAGCCGTGTCCGACATGGCCACTGACATGCTCAAACTGCAGGCGGAACGTGCATCACGGCCAGGTCTGCAGTGCCCGCCGGACACGCACCTGCAACAGGAATTCGATAAAGCCTTTCCGTTTACCGAAACCATCGACCAGGTCTCCGCCATTGCGGATCTGAAGCAGGATATGGAGCAGCCGAAACCCATGGATCGTCTGATCTGCGGCGATGTGGGCTTCGGTAAAACAGAAGTCGCCATGCGGGCCGTCTTCAAGGCCGTCGACAATGGTCGTCAGGTCGCAGTCCTCGTGCCCACGACGGTGCTGGCGGAACAGCATTTCCGCACGTTCAGTCAGCGGATGGCGGAGTTTCCGGTCACGGTGGAAATGCTCTCCCGTTTCCGCACTGCCGCCGAACAGAATCGCATCATCGCCCGCCTCAAAGAAGGCGCGATTGATGTGGTCATCGGAACGCACCGCCTGGTTTCCAAAGACATCAAGTTCAGCAATCTCGGCCTGCTGGTGATTGACGAAGAACAAAAATTCGGCGTCAAAGTCAAGGAACGTTTAAAACACATCCGGGCGGAAGTCGATGTCCTGACGCTCACGGCGACTCCGATCCCGCGCACGCTGCACATGTCGCTGCTGGGAATCCGCGACATCAGCAGTCTGACAACTCCGCCCCGGGATCGTGTGCCCATCGAAACCCGCGTCGGACGTTTTGATGAAGCACTCGTGCGCAGCGCCATCATCCGCGAACTCAATCGCGGCGGTCAGATTTACTTCGTACACAATCGAGTCCACGATATTGAACAGATCGCTCAGAGGCTGAAACGCATTGTCCCCGAGGCCTCCCTGACGATCGCTCACGGACAGATGCACGAAAACGATCTGGAAGCCGCCATGATCGAATTTGTGACCGGCAAGGCCGACATTCTCCTGGCCACGACGATCATTGAAAGCGGCCTGGACATCCCGAATGCCAATACGATGTTCATCCATCAGGCGGACATCTACGGTCTGGCCGATCTGCATCAGCTTCGCGGCCGCGTTGGTCGTGATCGCCACCGGGCCTATTGCTATCTGCTGCTGGAAGACGGTCGGACCGTCACCACCAAGGCCACGCGCCGCCTGAAAGCGATTGAAGAATACAGCGAACTCGGGGCAGGCTTCCGGATCGCGATGCGCGACCTGGAAATTCGCGGAGCCGGCAATATCCTCGGCACAGAACAAAGCGGAAACATCGCAGCGGTGGGTTATGAGCTGTACTGTCAGTTGCTGGAAAACTCGGTCCGAACCCTGAAGAAGCAACCGTTGAGATACCAGCGTCACTGCAAAATTGAACTGCCGGTGTCTAACTTTATTCCGGACAAGTACATCGCCGAACAGAAACTCAAAATTGAAGTCTACCGCCGACTGTCGCTGGCCAATTCACTCGAACAACTGAGTGAACTGGAAGAAGAACTTCGCGATCGCTTCGGTCCCATCCCCACCGCCGCCCGCCGGATGCTGCAACTGCGAGAACTCAATTTGCGCGCATTGGGCTGGAAGATCGAAAACATCCATTTAGAAACCGGCTACGCAGTTTGTCGATACCGTGATGCCAAACTCATTCGGATGCTGTCGCATCTGCACAAGGGCCATCTCCGCGTGGTCGATGCCCACGATGCCTACTGGCCGCTGGCTGCCGAAGAAACCGACGGCCCCGCCGTCCTCGACGAACTCATCGCCGCCCTTTCCGCCGCCCAGCCACCAGTGCCGGAAACCTGACGCGGGCTTTGCCCGCACCCCAAAGCTGCGATTCCCGTAGCCTGGACATTCATGTCCGAGATATTTGCCAGGCATCGTCTTGGTTCGCAGATTGTAGGCCGCAGATTGTAGGCCGGACCAAGCGCAGCGCCGTTCCGGCACCGTCTTACTTGACACTGATTCTGCCATTCACCCACCGCCGGAACTGCGTCGCTGCCGCTCCTTGGTCCGGCCTACATCTGCTTCACCGGCCTACGCTGGTTCACCCCAGTCTCCTTCATCGACACATTTGGGAGCGATACCGCCCCACCGAATGTTGTATTGCCCAAGCTGGACAAATCGGTGAAACGACGACCACGGCCAATCAGCAACTCGCTCAACGACGTCATGTTTCCGTGGATTCCAATGAATGTAATCGGCGCATCGTTCGAGGTCGTCTTCATCACGCACGACGTGCTCCCAGAATCGCGGTTGCCAGATTCCGCGTTCACCTCGTTTGCGTTGAGACTCCGTGACAGGGGATTCCGGCAAACCAGCCGCGAGCCATTGATCGCTGAACTCGGCTTTGATTTGCTTCATTCGCAATGAGTAACGTTTGTCACCACTCGGCAACTGCATCACCAGATGCCAGTGATCAGGCAGCAGTACGTTCGCAACGAGCTTCGACGGATAACGCTCGCGAACGGACTCGATCGCCTGGCGCAGAAACGTCCGCCCGGCGTCTGTGGTAAGAATTGGACGGCGGGCGTACGTGACGACGGTAAAAAAGAACGTCCCACCCGGCACAAACCATCGTCGATAATCAGACATCCTGGCACCCATAAGTAGGCCGGACCAAGCGCAGCGCCGTTCCGGCAGCGTCCGCAAAGACTCACATCCCCCATTCAACTCATTGCCGGAGCGTCGTCGCTGCGATCCTTGATCCGGCCTACATCGCTGGTGTCGAATCCAGAGTCTACAACGTCCACTGCATTTCGGATGACACTGGGACATCCCAATCGCCTCGTGTGCGAACCCTCGCGACTTCAGGTGAGGTCTACGGTCACGTTCTTACAGAGTAACATGTTTCGCCATCGGCGAGGGCTGCGTTTTAACGTCAATTCGGTATTGCAAAGACAGACTCATCAATTGGAGAATCAAAGTCGGCTGAAATAAGGTTGACAACCAAAGCTTTAATCTCATCCTGTTCTACAAGGATGCGTGTCGGTAACTTTGCAGATCCAAATCGCTCGTATTCTGATAGAAACGTGATTGTGTGAGCGGTTTCAGTCATTTCGTTGGACTGGATGTCGAAAAAGACCTTTTCGATCCTGACCGGCAGGTAGGAATCCTTGTCAAAAGCGACTCGACCCGAAATCTCGTCGCCCATGAACGCTTCTACTACTTGATTTTTCACATCCAAAATGTCGGGACGCAACTTGAGCCGTGAGGCAGTTTCTTTGAACTCGATAATCCACTGTATTTCACCAATAATGAATGGCCCCCGATAAAAATCCTGGGGCGGTGCTGGAATTGTCTGTCCCAGTCCCTTGTTTCACTCCATCGTAGGCTCACTCTTGGAATGATGAGGCTGACATGGGTTAGCTTTTGTATTTCTGGAACTTGAGGATTGTCTGTCGTGCAGCCGAATACCAGCAATACAGAAATGATCAACGCTCTACTGCACTTCGATTGCATACTTCACCTCGATTCGCGGAAAGAGTTGCGTACTATCCGGCGGAATTGATGTTGACGCACAGATCGCGCATTGAACATGGCCGCTTCGTGTGGTTCCGGGGATGTATGCGGAGTTTTACTCAAAACCACTCGACGACCGCGAGCACAGGATACCTTTCGAACCTCGGGGCCTCAATCGAGTGCGATCAGAATTGACCAGGATTGATGCGGCATATCAGACTACCTTCGGGGTATGGCTGCCTCTCATTGGTATGAACATTCCTTCGGCTCCGATTGGGAAGCAATGCCAAACGTGGCGCACATAGTCAAGTAGCCCGGATCAAGGAGCGGAGCGACGACGCTCCGGCGATGGAATGAACGACGACGTGATCGCACGCACAACCTGCCGGAACGGCGCTGCGCTTGGTCCGGCCTACGATTGTTCAATCCAGCAACACCAGCGTGTCGGGCAACTCGTTGGCGTCGTGGTCCGTGCGAGGCAGTGCGGATTCCAATGACGCTGCTGCATGGTGAATCGTGTCGCAAATGGCCGCAGCCATGTCTTCCTCGCGGAGTCTGTTCGTCAGTCTTTGACAAAGATCCTCACAAAACGTCTGACCCAGCGCTTCCACAACGCTGCGGTCGCCGAGCACAACGGCCGTGCGTTCGTACAGCGATACAAAGATCAGCAGGCCAGATGCTCCTGTGGTGTGGTGAACTCGACGATCGAAAAACAGTTCCCGTGCCCGGAGATTGACTTCCTCCTGCATTTGCTGCCGAGGCGTGAACAATCGCCGGAGGCCATGAAGTCGTTCAGCAATTGCCGCGCCGGCGACGAAACTCAACAACATGACAACAGCCAGCAACACAACCTGTCCCCACATCGGAATGCCGCCCCATCTGCCGTCATCCGTATGACCGGGCAACATCAGGAAGGCCACGACCGCACCCACGACAGCGCACCACAGCCCTGCCAGATCTTCTGCGCGGTCGTATCGGCCGGACACCGTGGCGACCACAGGCACGATCTCACAACAGGTTCTTGATTCCGCAGCCGACACGGCGGTTTCAATCCGGGAACGCTGCTCGGCGCCGATGATTTCAGAAGCTTTTCGCATCACAACTGTTCCTTACCACGAACCCGAAGCACCACCA
>JANOUN010000539.1:0-16777 GCA_031416875.1 Planctomycetota bacterium
AACGAAAGACCAGAGCCCCAAAGGGGCGAAATGATCGTGCATCCCCATTACGCCCTTTCAGGGCTTCCACGTTCGATATTGCCGTTTCCTGGGGCGATGCCCCAGGCTTTCACATTGTGCCGCGTTGCGGCAAACCGCTCCGGCCACACGATCCGTGCCGACGGAACAAAACCCGGATAACTCAGACGCCCTCAAGAACCCGACTTTTGCGCAGCCCAGGCTGGTCCTGCGGCGATTCCTGCCGATCGTGTTTGCAGCGCACACGACGAATGGCAAACACCGGCCAGATCGAGATGATCGGCTCTTGCCGCAAATCCCCGTCGTAACTGATAATTCTGACTTGCTGGTGCGGGTCGGTGAGTGTTGTGAGCCGCCCGCGTGATAGTGACGGGTTAATGCGGAGAGTTTCGTGATGAACTGGAATCGAACGGTTGGCAGTTGGTTACTCGTTCTTGTGTGTACCTGCAGCCTTTCAGGGTGTGCTACGATCGTGAGTGGTCGTAAGTACGAGGTCACCATGGATAACAGTGGCGGCGCGACTTATTTCAGCATCCTCGACAACCAGAATCGAGTCGTGCATTCCGGCGTAACTCCGCAACAAGTCACATTGAAATCCAGTTCAGCGCCGTTTCAGCCGGCCAAATACCAAGTGGTCTATGCCGGTCAGGACGGAACGCAACAATATGATCTGAATGCGAGCATGAATTGGTGGACGGCAGGCAACATCGTGATTGGTGGTGTGCCTGGCATCGTGATTGATGCCGCCTCAGGTGCCCTGTGGAGACTGCAACCCAGCGTGACCGGGCAGATTCCAGCGCAGAGCGTCGTTTCCAATCCGACGCAAGGTGCCGCAGTTCTGGCTGCTCATTCCGGCCGAGGCTCTTCCACAGAGGACGTCACCGCCACAGCGGGTCCGGCAGGCAACGTCCGGCAGGCGTCATTTGACAACCCGAATCCGACAGAACCGACAAGACCGAGCCCTTCCACGACTCAAGAATTCTCACAGTAAACCCAAATCATCGAATGGGATTATTCTGGTCCGCGCGAAGTGTCACACGTCGCGCGGCGGTGGTCACCGGCTGTGCTGCCTCAGCCGTTTCCCCAGTCAGCATTTCCAGCATCCAGGCACTCGCTTGTGGAATCACGATCGTTTTCTTTTGCGACCCCGAAGTCTTGTCATCGATTGTGATCGTAATTTCGGGCCCGGTGGATACTGCTGATGCCGCAGGCTGTGTGGTGAGTGCAACGGTCTTTGGAACAACTGATTTTTCTGCCACAGGATGCTCCAGCAATGCATCCGGTGAGACGTCGACGAAATCGTTGTACTCGTCGGAGTCAAATTGTGATGTCGTCGGCTGTGGTCGCTGGACAATTTTCTTATCGGTCTTAGGACTCTCCGATGCAGGATTTTGCAACTGATCTTTAAACATCTCCGATGGATCTTCACCTCCGCTCGTTGCGGTCGGTTTCAGGATGTGCTTCAGTTCACAGTAGCGGACCAGTTCCAGAATCGCACCATGTGCAGCATACAGTCCTTCCTTCGTCTTGCGATCCGCACAACTGCAGACGCCCAGAAGTTGACCATTTGTGCTGAACAGACCTCCTCCTGAGCGGCCACTGACAGGATCAGTCGTGCAGATAAACATCGGAGGACCGTCGTAACGATCGATGTCAATCAGTTCCATTTCTAAACGAGTCGGATCAGCACCGCCATTGCATCCAAAACTGACCATCGGCTGCCCCAGCCTGGCGTCAGCAATTTTTGGGCTGAGTGCCACGACAGGAAATGGTTTTGATGTTCGAATCCGCAACAGGGCCAGATCTGCGTCGTTATCACCGCCAATCAGTTTGGCCGGATAGGTAACCGCTTTTCCGTCCTCAAACACATCCACTTCCACGACGGCGTCTTTCACGGCGATGTTCAGAAACAGATGAGCACATGTCAGAATGACTGCCTCACCGGTCGCACTATGAACAATCGTTCCGGTGCCGACGTCCTGTAAGTATTCCCCCTTTTTTGTCTCGTCCGTGGACATCCCCGCCACACGAATTCGTACGGTTGCCGCCAGCGCTGTTTTCATGGCATCGGATGTCAGATCTTCTGTCGAAGCCGGATCCTGGCCCCTCAGCGTCAGGCTGTCGGATGCGTTCGGGTCCTTGCCAACCATACTGCGGAACATGTCGCCCAGTGAACGCTTTTTCGGCACGGCAGTTATGTCAGGACGATCTGCTGGTGCATCGTTACCAGTTCCCGGCAGTTCGACGGGAGCTTTGGGTTCTGCCGTCGCAGTGCGTTTCTCAGATATTTCCGACGACGCCTTGTTCATCGCCCGCCGAAGTTCATCTTCACCCGTGAGTCCCACAAACCGACGGACTTCTTTACCCTCAACCAGTAACACAAGGGTCGGGATACGATCGACGTTGAAACGTTTCGTCAGCTCCGGTTCTTCGGTGATATCAATCTGCCGGATCGGATATCCCGCATGTTCCATGCGCTGCAGAATGGGAACCATCTGCTGACAGGGACCACAGTAACCCGCTGAGAAATCGAGTAACTGCACATCGGGCGCTGAATCTGATGTCCCATCAAAGGCCATCATCAGCAACATGATCAGCTTCATAGGTGGCTTCCCTGCCTGGAGTGAATGTGAGCCCGGATCGAATTTCTCCTGCAATCCTGCATGAAATCCCGATCACGTTGCCCGGTCGCTGAATTCCATTTCAGGCGGTCCGAGCGTGTTGTCAGATTTACAAGAACGGCTGGCAACTTATTCAGTGTCAAAGTCGAAACATCAGTTGTTTCAGTTTTCGTTCCGAACAAACTCAATTTCAGCACATGCTGTGCCGCTTTGGCGAAGTCTGCCGCAGACAATTCTGCAGCGGCAGTTCTTGCCGAAGAGCACAGAAGGTAGCTGTTTGCCGAAATTGAGGAAAGATCAGAATTGCGGAATCCACACGCACAGGCAGACCGCCTGAGCCGCAACCTTGTGCTGAACCCGATCTTGACCTGAAATCCGCTGCTCGATTGTAATGCGTCAGCAAACAAAACGGCGAAATCAGATTTAGGGCAGGCGTTCGCGGCGGATCGCAGCGAACGATGGCTGGGCAAGGATGTTTACCACGTTCGACAGGTATCTGCTGGGACGACTGCTGCATACATTTGCAGTATTCTTTGTCTCAGCGTACGGCCTTTACGTTGTGATCGATCTGTTCACAAACGTCGATGAATTCCAGGGGAACTCGGCATCGCACGCCGACCTGTTTCTCCGTATCCTGGAATTCTACGCCTACCGCGCCTGTGAATTCTTTGAGATGGCCGGTCCGATCCTGATCGTCATTTCCGTGATCGTGATTCTGGGACTGCTTCAGAAGCATTCGGAAAACTATCCGATTCTTGCCGCAGGAATTCCGGCCTTTCGACTGATCAAGCCACTGCTCATCGCCGCCGCAATTCTCAACGGTGCCCTCATTGCCAATCAGGAATTTATTATTCCGAGTCTGGCAGTCCAGTTGCAGACTCCTCGAGGCAGCAAGACGGCGCAAGTGCAAAAAGTCGAACCAGTTTACGATTACTGGAACTACCTGATGCACATTGATGGAGACCAGGTGCTTGTGCACAATCAGACACTGGTCGGTGCAAGTTTCACGCTGCCAAAACCGGAGATTGCAAGTCAGATCTGCGTGCTGAAAGCAGAGAAAGCGACGTTCATCAGCGAGACAGATCAACATCGTTCCGGCTGGTTGCTGCAGAATCTGGTCGGTGTCCTCGACCCTGACCTGCTGACCGAGGAGGGACGCAAACGCGTGATACCAGCCAGCAACGGAAAGGACGTGTTTATCGTTTCGGAAGTGAGCTTCGATCAGCTGTACAATCGCGGGCGAAATCTGAAACTGCTGTCGTCGATGCAGTTGATTCAACGCATTCAGAATCCGTCCACCGGCCCGATGCCCGTACGCGGTCAAAGTCTCGCACTGCACGCGCGCATCACGCGGCCGTTGCTGTGTCTGCTCAATATCGCGATCGCATTACCGTTGGTGATGCGGAAGGAATCACACAGCCTGATCACGAACATGGTGGTCTGTGCGGGCGTGCTGGGAATGCTGTATATCGTCACTCAGGGATGTTTTGCCCTGGGGTCGATCGGACAGTTGAGCCCTGATCTTGCCGCCTGGCTGCCCGTCATCCTGAGCGGGATTATCAGCACCTGGACATCCGGCTTCGTGCAGACTTAGTGCCATTCATCTCATCACGCCGCAGCAGGCATGAGTTCTGCGGACACGGCGTCGATCTGTTCGACAGTGATTTGACCGAGTTGTTCGGCGAAACCCACGAGAAGTGCCATGTCGCTCAACCGATTGATTCGCCGCGGGTTACCCGCTGTGATTTCATGCAGTCGCTGCAGGGCATCCGCTGAGAAGATATCAGAACGGCCACCGGACTGCAGCAGACAACTGCGCACGTAGTCGCACGTTTCATGAGCTGTGAAACCTGTCAGCGCAGTGGTTACGGCAATACGTTCACTGATCTGATGCAGCCTACGAATTTTTGCTGACAGCACCGGTTGTCCGACAAGTAACATGGCCAGCATCGCATGGTCTTCAGATTCAGCCAGATTCAACAGCGGCTGCACGACCTGCAACATCGATTCTTCTGAAAGGAGATGTGCATCATCAAAGCACAGCAGCGTGCGATGGCCATTGCCGGAAAGGCGTCGCAGCGAGGTCAGAATCTCACGCAGGACACCATCATTTCCTGTGGAGACCACGGGACTCACGGCTGCAAACGTGGCAATTTCACTGGCGACAAGACGCAGCAGGTCATCAGGCGAGATCGCCGGGAACACGATGTGAATCAGCGGCTGCAGGTCTTTATGCTCCGCGGTCAGCAGTTTCACCAGACCCGTCTTTCCTGTACCGGATGCACCCAGGATCAGCCCCGGTCCTGTCAAATTGTCCAGAGCGTACCGCAATCGCAGCAAAGCCGTTTGGTGACTCTTGCTGCGATAGAATCGCGCGGGATCCAGACGCTGAGTAAACGGCTTGTGATTGAGTTTCCAGTAGGCCTCGTACATGCGACGTGCTTTCTTAACGCGGGCTCTGCTCGCAACCCAATGGGCTCGCCACGGAGTGACGAGCCACAATGATGCGCACACCATGCGTTCATCTGACAGAGTATGACACAAAGGTGCAGTGATTCGCTTGCAAAACGGTCAGTTGGCAGGTTGGATGCGTCCGGCAAACTTCACCCTGCGACGCTGTTGCTGATCCGAACTGTCATCCGCAGATGAATGAGTCGCGGATGCATTGAACGCCGGGGCAGTGTCGGGGTAGCGCGCCGCTGTCGCGGGCATTGAACTGCCAGAGGCTGATGATGCATCGTGTGCTGAAAGACTGGTTGATCGAGCGGATTCTTCAGACGGCGGAAAATACAAGCCGCTGTCGAATGATTTCTGCGACGAGGAATCAAATGGATCGGCTGATTCGGGCATCGCCCGGACATCGCCGACAGGTTCAAAGTCTGAGAGCACGGCTTCATAACTGTCGAGCGGATCTGATGCGTTTGATGCAGAGCCTGTTTCGGAACTGTCCGTATCAGACCAGACCATCGCGATCACGATCAGGACGACGACCGCAGCGGCTTCGCGACGCTGTTCTCGCAGTCGTTGCCAAAGTGATCCGATGCGCGACTGCAGTCGCAAGCGTCCGGACAGCTGAGGAGTTGATTCCGCCGAGACTGTCGCCGTTTCCGCCGTCGCTCCGGATCCGGATTGAATCGCAGGCGTGGTCGGCAACAATGCAGCGGCAACCGGATTTTCCGGTTTCTGCGTCGGCGTTACAAAATCTTCGGTGGATTGAGTCTCGCGATCACCATGTTGCATGGCAGTTTCTCTCCTGAATGGCTGAACGAATCGGCAATACGCTGCGCGGAACGGCTCGGTTCCACTCAACGGCGTTGAGATCCCTTCCGGGCATATGGTCGCGAAAAATGCGGACGCTGCTCCGCCGAAGCGGAAACTGCAGCTTCGAGGCCCCCCCCGGCTTTCGATCACATGCACTGTGCCCAGTCGCTAGCATCGACAGACGGATGCTCCGAACTTTACGTTTCTTCCGATTCTGCCGGTTGTTTTAATGCTGCCATGAATCGGAAGTTTCGGCTATGCTTTACTCGGCGGTAATCATGTGTATTTTCCTACCGCCAGATGTTCTGAATGCAGGAGTGTTCAATCGTGGCAAAGAATGTTTTCGGAGACGATCTGCTCGTCTGTTCCGCAGATCCTCTCACTGGTTTTTTTCGCACTGGCAAATGCGAGACGTGCGGCGATGACCACGGAATGCATACCGTCTGTGCGGTGATGACGGCGGAGTTCCTGAGGTTTTCAAAGCAGGCAGGCAACGATTTGTCCACACCGCATCCGGAATACAGTTTTCCCGGTTTGCAACCCGGGGATCGCTGGTGTCTTTGCCTGCCACGCTGGATCGAAGCGCTCGAAGCAGGATTCGCCCCGCAACTTGCTTTGAAAGCAACGCATATTTCTGCCATTGAGCACCTCTCCATGGAAGTGCTGCTGAAGTACGCTGTCGACGCGGACGGATACGTATACGAACCGCCAAACGAAGATGACTAGTGTATTGCCACAACCAGGTTTTGGTGTTCGATTGCGGAACGATTGTATGTAGGATGGACATTCATGTCCGTCGCGTGGCCATTAAACACCGCCGAAGCCGAGGTGATTGTGCCTTGACAGCCGATCGTCAAGGCGACGCTGCCCGGCCAATCTCTCGGACATGAATGTCCAAGCTACAGGAATTGCAGCTGTTGGCCAAGCCAGGCCAGGCAACTCGTAAACCCCGTCATCGAACACTCGGCGGCGGTTCATTCAAATATCTGGAGTATCGCGACCATGCGTCGTCCTCGCAGTGGTGGTGGCTGGAAAGCCATTGCATACAGTATGAAACTGGCTCGTCGAGTCGGCTTTTGGAACATGTGGAAAGCCATGCGTTCCAAAAACACCTGCAAGACCTGCGCGGTCGGTATGGGTGGGCAGCTGGGCGGCATGGTCAACGAAGGCGGGCATTTCCCGGAAGTCTGCAAGAAGTCGTTTCAGGCGATGGCCTCCGACATGCAAGGCGCTCTTCGCACGGACGTGATCGAGAAGTTGAGCCTCAATCAACTGCGCGCCATGACGTCACGCCAGCTGGAGATGTCCGGTCGCATCAGCGAACCGCTGTACCTTGCCAAAGGCGCGCAGTCGTACAAAGTCACGACATGGGATCATGCGATTTCGACGCTTGTGGAACGCATGAAAGCCGCTGGCCCGGAACGCAGCTTTTTCTACGCCAGCGGACGCGCGTCAAACGAAGCGGGATTCCTGTTTCAGATGCTCGCGCGACTGTTCGGCACGAACTACGTCAACAACTGTTCATATTATTGTCATCAGGCCAGCGGTGTCGGCCTGGGAATGGCGATCGGCACGGGAGCTGGTACGGTTCGCCTGGAAGACCTGCAACACACGGACTTGTACATCCTGATCGGAGCGAATCCGTCGTCAAATCATCCGCGTCTCATGCGCTCGCTGATGGAAATCCGGCGCAAAGGCGGTCGAATCATTGTTGTCAATCCTCTGAAAGAACTGGGGCTGGAGAATTTTCGAGTCCCCAGTGACGTGCGCAGTCTTCTCTTTGGGACTCAGATCGCCAGTCAGTACGTGCAACCGCATATCGGCGGCGATCTCGCCCTGCTGAGCGGGATTGCGAAAGACGTGATCGAACGCAGCGGACACGACAAGGATTTCATCGCGAATCACACGGAAGGATTCAACGAGTTCGTGAAGACGGTGCAAGCGACCTCGTGGGATGCAATCGTCGAACAGAGTGGCGTGGATCGCGAGACGATTCGCAGCATTGCTGACCAGTACGTCCAGGCAAAAAATGTCGTCTTCGCCTGGTGCATGGGGATCACGCATCATCTGCATGGAACGCGCAACGTGCACGCCATCGCCAATCTGGCTCTGCTGCGTGGCATGGTCGGTCGCGCCCACGCAGGGTTGATGCCGATTCGCGGCCACAGCAATGTGCAGGGCCTGGGAACCGTGGGTGTGACTCCCGCGTTGAAGCAGAACATGCTGGAACGTTTTGAAAAGCAATTGGGAATTACGCCACCCACATCGCCAGGATATGACACGATGGCCTGCATGGATGCGGCCCACGCCGGTGCGATGGATTTCGCTCTGTGCCTTGGCGGCAATCTGTACGGCAGCAATCCCAACGCCCGACGCGCTTTCGACGCGATGCAGAAACTGAAAACTGTGGTCTATTTCTCGACAACGCTCAACACAGGCCATGCGTGGGGCACCGGTGAAGAGACGTTTATTCTGCCCGTACTGCCGCGTGATGAAGAACAGCAACAGACGACTCAGGAATCCATGTTCAGCTACGTGCGGCTCAGCGACGGCGGTCCCACGCGGCACAGCAACGTGCGCAGTGAAGTCTCGATCCTTGCCGAAATTGGCCGCAGGATCTTCCCGGGTGACAGTCGTCTTAACTGGTCAAAGATGGAAAGCCACGCGGCTGTCCGGGAACTGATCGCGGACCTGATTCCAGGCTATGAAGAACTGAAATCCATCGACGCGACAAAGAAAGAATTTCACGTTCCGGGGCGTGCAGTGGAAGGCTACAAGTTTCCCACGGCGTCCGGCAAAGCCAGGTTTCATCCCACGGAATTGCCGCTATCAATGCTCTCGGCCGGTCAACTGCGTTTGATGACCATGCGTTCCGAAGGGCAGTTCAACAGCGTTGTGTACGACGAAGAAGATCTCTACCGAGGCCAGGAACGTCGGGACGTGATTCTGATGAACGCTGCCGATATCAGGCGACTCGGTCTGCAGCCCGAACAACGCGTGCGGATCAAAAGCGATACCGGCGAAATGCGTTACATCCTCGTCCGCGAATTCGACATCCGTGCCGGCAATGTCGCGATGTATTACCCGGAATCCAACGTCCTCATCCCCAGTACAGTTGATCCGCTGTCAAAGACTCCGGCGTTCAAGTCCATTGCAGTCACGATTGATGCTGAACCCGATATTTAGCCTCCGGCCAGCGGCTCAGTTATTTTCCTTCAATCCCTCAAGGTGTCCGAGGTTTTTCACCGGCTCAAAAATGGACAGCACGTCCTTCAGCAGAGTTTCGTCCATCGGTTCTGCCAGCCACCTGGCCCAGTTGCGGATGTTGTTCGGGTTTGCGCTGCCCGCGACGGTAGTCGTGATGTCAGGATGAGCACATGAAAACTGCAGTGCGAGTTTCGCGATGTCGCTGCCGTGCTTTGAACAGTGCTCAGCCGCTTTGCGTGCTGCGGCTTTCACCGATTCCGGTTCCTTCAGCCACGCCGGCAGTGGCGCGTTCGTCAGTAATCTGGCGGAGAACGGCCCGGCATTCATCACACCGACACCCTTCGCTTTGAGGTACGGCACGCTTTCATCGACGAACCGCGTGTTCTGCAAGGTGTACTGGTTATATGACAGGACACAGTCCACGTCAGCCTGGTCGCAGATAAAGCGAAAGATCTTTTGCGGATATCCGCTGATGCCGATGAATCGAACTTTTCCTGACTGCTGAATTCTTTTCAACGCCGGAATCGTCTCGTCCACGATCTGCTGCATCGGCACGAATTCGATGTCATGGCACAGGATGATGTCCAGATGATCCGTGCCGAGTCGATGCAGACTGACGTCCACACTTTCGGCCACACGTTTCGCGCTGAAGTCGAAATGCTGAAGATCATAACGGCCCAGCTTGGTGCAGAGCGTATAGCTGTCCCGCGGCACGCCTCGGAGGGCAATGCCCAGCAGTACCTCGCTCATACCACGCCCATAGAATGGCGACGTGTCAATAAAATTGAGCCCGCACTCGAGCGCGACACGGACGCTCTGCATTGCTTCATCAAGCTGCACACTCCGAAATTCCTGCCCCAGCGACGACGCACCAAAGCTGAGGATCGGAAGCTGAAGGCCGGTTTTTCCAAGGGGACGAGTTTGCATCTGGAGTTGCCTGTTTGTGTTTGAGTACGATGGACATTCATGTCCGTCGCGTTCCGGGAAATCACGATTCCTTTACATCGTGGATTTTTTGCGAGTGCCTCGGACATGAATGTCCAGGTTACATAACTACTGGATGAACAACGGCTTCATATGACGCTCGTAGATATTCTCGGTCACCTGCTTTGCCACGATCGCTTCGTTGGCCTCCAGCAAATCCGTGTAGCGTTTGCCGGCCCTGGCCGCGATCTTGAAGGAGACATGCAGCAGTTGGCGCATGTTGGCATTGAATTCAGGATGGCCGGGAATATGCCGCAGGGCACTGGCCAGCTGCGGGCCAGACCAGCCATTGACGACGGAGCTGTTCGGCAGCTTCATGCGGTCAATGTCGATCACGCTGGCATAGGGGGCACACAGTTCATCGACATGTTCCAGAGCGTACGCATAAATCTCCTTTGCGAGTGCAAGTCCGTCGCCGCCGGCTTCAGCCAGTCCAATCAGTTCTTCCAGCCATGATGTGCCCGCGGTCTTGATGTGCAGCCCGGCACCGGTGCGTGCCAGAGCTTTGCGAATGATGGGATACAGGCTGAATTTGTCGCTGCCACTGTGGACGCTGAGTTTCAGATTGGCAGGCAAGCCATATTGCTGAACCGCATGAGCGATCACCGCCAGGTCATCGTTGAATTCCTTTTCAAACTGCACAGGATCACCCACGTAATCCACGCCCTTGTTGAAGCGCCCGGTAAATTTCGGAGCAATCGTTTGCAGCCGGACTTTCTCGTCGGCCAGCAATGCCAGAATGATCAGCAATTCCGGTGGTGTCTGCGGCATGTCCGTTTCGTCCATGGAAACTTCAGCAATGAACTGATCTTCGCCTTTCACCGCTGCAATATGGCGATAGATCGTGCCGGCATCCTGCACAGCCAGCAGGTACTTCGCAGCGACTCGTTCCACGTCGGCGTGTGTCGTAGTGAACGGCGCGGTCACGCCGGGGAGATTGAGTACCCCCACGAGTTCCGGATGACGGTTCAGAAATGCCTGGACGTCCGTGGCGGCTGCCGATTTGCCGATGGAATCTGCCACGTCGATCGTGAAGAAATCCGAACACGCCATGAAGCGATCAACCGTTTTCAAATTGATATGGTCGGCATCGATGTGCCAGCTTTGATCCCAGCCCAGTTCCTTGACGGCGACCTGCGCGGCATCGAAGACACTTTGTGGTTCTGAACCGATGAACGTGTGCTCGCGATTTGACTTGTTCCAGACTGGCACAACGTGAATTCCGTCGTTTTCCAGCAATTGAAATGCGGCCAACTGTGCCTTCGCCTGATGAGCAAAACGGTCCCCGACCCCAAAGGAAAATCGTCCAAGTGTGAGCATGAATCCCGTGTTTCTTTGTTCGGCGTTCTAAATCTGAATTCTACGTGGGGTAAGCTTCCAGCTTGCCTTCGCGGCATGAAAACTCAGGGCTTTTTGACAAACGTGACAAGCTGGAAGCTTATCCCGCCTTAAATCAAAAGACCGCAAGCGGCGTTCAGCCACGCTGGCCCGCCATTCTCACGCTCCGAGCAAGCAGCATAACGGTTTTTGAGGCGCGTGGAACAGTACGCGATGCAGAGTCCATTCACGAAGGCATCGGATTTCAGTAGAATTACCTGTTCATACGGACGGCGAGTGCTTTGTCAACGTTAAATCTTTGGGTTGACGCTTTCACGCCGCTGGCGGTCTGTTGATTTAAGACCAACCCGAAGCGCGCGCGCGGCAAACCACGCTCGCGCGTCGGGTTAGTATTGAGACGTCACCCTGAACAACAATTAAATCAACTCCCTGTTGGCGCAGAGGCCAGAAATCTTACTATGTCGAACGACCCAACAGGCTCGACCGAAATTTCCAGTAACGTCATCGATTATCCTGCACGCGATATGACGATCACGGCCGGTGCCGCGTTGACGGTCGGACACTTGCGCGATGTGCTGAAGCAGGAGAATCAGCAGCTTCCGATTGATACCGCTGACGACACCATGACCATCGGCGATCTGGTCGCGTTTGATGTGAGTGGGCCTCGACAGTACGGATTCGGGACGCTGCGAGATTACGTAATCGGGATCGAAGCCAGCGACGGAAATGGGCGGGTGTTCCATGCTGGTGGACGAGTCGTCAAGAATGTTGCCGGTTATGATCTGTGCCGGATGCTGATCGGAGCTCAGGGAAAGCTTGGCACGTTGCGACAGTTGACATTTAAGCTCAAACCACTGCCGGTCGAACAGCATCTGTCCGTGGCTGCGTTTCGATCGCTGAAGGATCTTGGTTCCGCACTGGAACGACTCAATCTGTCATCGACGACGCCTCAGATTCTGGACGTCCTGAATCGCCCTGCGGCAGAGAAATTGCTGCCCGCAATTGACGCCACATTCGCTTCAGGAATGTCATCCGCATTTGATGCATTTTTGGTACTCGGCTTTGACGGATCACGGAAGGGGTGCGATTGGCAGACGAAAACCCTTGCGGAAGAACTCCACGGAACCGCTGCTTCCGTAACGTCTGTCGCGCGGCCCGAAACAACGACTCTGTATTGCCGGGCCGCAATGCAGTTTTCAACGGGTCGTACTTCGAAACATTCAGGTTGGTCGGCAAAAGTCGTGACCCTGCCGTCGCGCATTGTTGCAGTGCTTCACATTGCAAAGGACTTTGGTTTGCTGGCGTGCGGACGTGCGGGCAATGGAATTGTGTGTTTGGACGCTGATGCAGCCGTGGATCTCGGACCGGTTCGCGAGAAGTTGATGCATTTGGCTGACGACAGTTCGGGGCATGTCGAAATTCGAGAACTGAACAAAACATGGCGACATCCTGTGATGACGACCCCGGTGGAACGGTATTCAAGAATGCTGCATGAGTTGTTGGGGTAAATTGTGCAAATTATTCGGCAGGGCTGGCAGAATTCCTTACCGTTCGACAAATGTGGTTCGTTCCTGACATTACGTGAACGAGAACAACCGAATGGGGACAACCGAATGAAGCCATCCTGTACTTGCATTCATTCGGTTGTCCCCATTCGGTTGTGCAGCAATGACCGACCTGGAAACAACAGGCTTAAGAGAACAAGTATCAATGTCTGAGAACAAGACCCTTATTCCCGGCACAACGCCGTCGTCTCTTGAGCCGGTACTGCCACTGGTGGCGACAATTGGCCAATCCATTCCGTACGAGCGTTTTCTCGACTGTGTGCATTGCGGACTCTGTACGTCCGCCTGTCCAACCTACGTAGAGACCGGCGACGAAAACGACAGCCCGCGCGGGCGAATCTACCTGATGCGTTCGGTGGTGGACGGGCGACTGCCGCTCACGGACAACGTGCGGCGACATCTGGATCTGTGCCTGGATTGCCGAAGTTGCGAAACGGCCTGTCCCAGCGGCGTTCAATACGGACGGCTGATTGAACCGTTTCGCGTCGAGATGCACGAACTGGCTCCGGCAAATGCAGCGACCGATTCGCCCTATGGCACATCACCGCAGCCGGGCGGACATCGGCCCGATTGGTTTCATCGCTGGATCATGTACGGTCTGTTTCCCTATCGCGGTCGCATGCGCTGGGCTTTGAAGCCAGCACGCCTGATGCAGATGCTGGGAATGGATCGGCTGGCGGACAAGATCGGAATAACACGTCTGCTGCCGACAAAATTGCGTCGGATGCAGGCGCAGTTACCGAAGCTCAAGGCATCCCTTCCGGCGCTGCCTGCATTCCTGCCGGCCAAAGGAGTCCGTCGGGCGCGCGTCGGGCTGTTTATCGGCTGCGTGGCCGATGCCATGTTTCGGCACGTGCACTGGGCGACGGCCCGTGTTTTGCAGGAAAACGGCTGCGATGTTGTGATCCCGCAGAGCCAGGGCTGCTGCGGTGCCATTCATTATCACAGCGGAGCGTCGCAGCCAGCACTTGATCTGATGCAGCAAAACATCAACGCCTTTCAAAATGAAAAGCTGGATGCTGTGATCGTCAACGTGGCGGGCTGCGGTGCCATGATGAAAGACTACAGCCATATTCACGACGAGCTGACAGGTGAGGCGGCAGATCATCCGAGCATCGACGAGAGTGACCAGGCGAAATTCTGCCATCTGGTGAAAGACATCAGCGAATTCCTGATGTTACTGGGGCCGATCAAACCACAGGGACGGATTGAAGCCGTCGTGGCCTATCAGGATGCCTGTCACCTGCAGCATGCGCAGAAGATTCGCCAGCAGCCGCGAGACCTGTTGAAACTGATCCCGGGGATTTCCGTGCGTCCGATCGCGGAAGCGGAACTCTGCTGCGGTGCGGCCGGCAGCTACAATCTGACTCAGCCAGAAATGGCTGATCGCCTTGGGAAACGCAAAGTCGGATGCCTGATGGACGTGAAGCCCGACGTGGTGGTCTCGGGCAATGCCGGCTGCTCACTGCAGTTGCAGGCGAAACTGAAAGAAGCAGGTCACCACATCGCGGTGCTGCATCCGATGGAATTGCTCGACCTGAGTTACCGTGGCGGACGTTTGAGCGAACTCATATGACAAGACTGGAATCAATGCCGAAATCCGACAGCCATCGTCCTCAAATCCGCGCAGTCGTGTTTGACATGGACGGCCTGATGCTCAACACCGAAGACGTGTTCGATCTCGCAGGTAAACAACTGCTGGAACGCCGCGGTCTGGAAATGACAGATGTGATCCGCCACAGCATGCTGGGGCGCCGCCCGGTCGATGCATTCAACGCATTGAAACTGCATACCGGCATGTTGGATCGTATTGAAGATCTGATGTACGAAACGAAGGAACTCTTCGAAACCATCGCGGAGAATTCTCTGGCCACGATGCCGGGACTGCACGATGTGCTTGAGTTGATTGAATCACTGAACCTGCCGCGCGCCGTCGCCACGTCGTCTCCCAGAGCTTACATGACGCCGCTGCTGGAACGCTTCGAATTGCTGCATCGGTTCCATTTTACGCTGACCGCCGAAGATGTGACGCACGGCAAACCGCATCCGGAAATCTATCAGATGGCGGCGAGTCGGCTCAACGTCTTGCCCGCTCAGATGCTGGTCCTCGAAGACAGCGAAACCGGCACCCGTGCCGCTCATGCCGCCGGCGCCTACATTGTCTCGGTCCCCAACCGTCACACCGCCGTCGGCGACTTCAGCATGAGCCGCCTGAAGATCGACAGCCTTCTCGACGAAAGGCTCCATGAGTTGCTGCGCTCCACGGAGAATGACACATGAACTCAGCGCAAACCGAATTCCAGCCTGTCATTTCTCGTCTCACGAATCGTGCCGAGGTTCGGCCATTCGAAAGGTCAGCAGGCCACCGCAGGCGAACGGAGTGCCAAGTTTTCTGCTTCAGCCGATGTCATGTCACATGAGTTCGCAGTGCGCATTGTTTATAATCAGCGATGCCCTCACACTCAAAGCCTATGAGTCTTTTCCGGAGTGAACCACATTATGAACAAACAACGCCACTATGAACGCATTCTGGTCGCGACGGATTTCTCACCCGGTGCCGACGCGGCGCTGAAGCAGGCCGTGTGGCTGGCTCGCCAGACCGGCGCTCAAATCGTCCTCGCAAATACGGTCCCCGATCTGAGCAGGTCTGTGTTCTGGGCGTCATACGAGATTGAACGGAATCAGAGAGAGTTATCTCAGAGGTCCGAGTCAACGATGCGCCAATTGATCGCGGACGTGCAGGCGGTGGACCTGGATGTGAAATTCAGGACGGTGATTGGGGAACCTTTTGTCGGAATCACGCATGCCGTCCAGGCGGAGAATTACGATCTTGTTCTGACCGGCACACGAGGACTTGGCAAATGGGAACAGTTCTTCGTAGGCAGCACGGCAAAGCGGCTGATTCGGAAGTGTCCGTCTTCGGTCTGGATTGTGAAGGCTGAGCATGTCGGCCCGCCTAAAGTGGTGCTGGCGGCGACTGACTTTTCGGACGTCAGTTTGAAGGCCGTGAAAGAGGGACTGTGGGTCGCCCAGCAATCGAACGCTGAGTTTCACCTGCTGCATATCATCGATTCGAAGGATGTGCCGGAGGATCTGATCTCCAGGATTCCGAAGGGAAGCTCACTGCGACAGGAGATCGACAATGAAGCATCCAGGCGTCTGGAAGAATTCCTGGATTCGTTGACGGTCGATCGGACGAAGGTTCAGGTGCATTTCTCCTGGGGAACGCCATGGCAGGAAATTCAACGAATTTCGCAGCACGAAGCCGCGGACCTGATTGCGATTGGAACCGTCGGCCGCAGCGGCATCCAGGGGATGCTCCTTGGCAACACGGCGGAAAAAATCCTCGACACATGCGATTGCAGCATTCTGACCGTCAAGCCGGACGACTTTGTGTCTCCCATTAAGCCAGCCTCCTGAGCATTGCAGCCGGGGTCGTGTCGGCTTCGCTGGTGATTTGAGTGCTGCGATGCAAAAACAAAACCCATCGTGAGCGGCACACACCACGGAGCAACCAGGCAATGGCGTGGACATAAGGCGAGCGGGGGATGTGAATCCCCTGATTTGTCGCGAATGATGCGAACATCAGGGCACTTACGTACCCCGCTCGCCAGTCGGATTGCTTATACTCCGCGCGGCCAGGACTGAGGGACGTGTTGTTGAGTGAGCCGCAAGGCGCTAGCCGCGGGTTGTGCATTCGGTCAGCACCGGCGGCTAGCGCCTTGCCGCTCACAAAACCTCAAATCTGACCGCGCGGAGTATAAGTCCACGCCATTGGGACAA
>JANOUN010000540.1:0-4142 GCA_031416875.1 Planctomycetota bacterium
AAACTCGCCGAGCCACCTTCTTGGCCGGATCATTGCCGTCGATCGCCCAGCCAGTGCGATCGCGACTCCGATCACCTGTCGGCTGCGGTTTCAGATCGATCCGGGCTGCAGTGTAATTGGGTTGTGAGTAATCGGATTCCGCGCGGGTGAATTCAATCGGAATCGGTATCTGACCGTCCACAACAAGTTCCGCCGACACGCCGGTCAACACAAAGTTGCCGTTGGAACCCCGTCCCAGACTCTGCGCTGGCAATTCTGCGTGCGGCATTGTTTCCAGCAGCACTCCGGACAATCGCGACGTCGTCAGCGGGATCTCAATTCGATATTCGTCGTTCGGCGGATTCTTGCCTTTTGCCAGCCATGCGCCGTTGTCCTGTCGGACGAAATCCGCTCCGCCAAGGGACTTTACGCTGTGGGGCTCAGCGGATTTCCACACCACTTGCTCCCGTTCAGACTCAGCTTTGGTTTGCAATTCCCACGCAGTCAGCAGTGCCGCCAGTTGCGGCATGGCAAGTTTCTTCTGTTCCTCCGCGGCACTCACAGCGGACTGCAATGCCAAGTGCTGCGATTCAAGTTCCGGCGTCATCAATGTCATCAGCGGCGGCGTGTTTTCACCTCTCTTGCCTTGTGGGGAAAGTACGCCAGATTCTTCGACGGAATTGAAGTATGCGAAGAGCTGATAAAACTCCTTTTGCGTGATAGGATCGTACTTATGATCGTGGCAACGGCAGCAATTGACGGTCAGCCCGAGCCATGTGAGTCCCGTCGTTTCGACGCGATCGATGACAGTTTCCACAAACCATTCCTGTTCAATCCGACCACCTTCGCCGTTGAGTCGATGATTTCGATTGAAGCCCGTGGCAATGATTTGGTCGGGAGTGGCGTTTGGCAGCATGTCACCCGCGAGCTGCTCCACCGTAAACTGGTCGAACGGCATGTTTCGGTTGTAGGCCTTGATGACCCATTCCCGCCACGCCCAGATGTCGCGACTGGTGTCGGTCTGAAAGCCGTTGCTGTCCGCGTATCTCGCATGATCGAGCCATGAGATCGTCATGCGCTCGCCATAGTGCGGCGACATCAGCAGTCGATCGAGGACCTTTTCCCAGGCGTCCGGTGACGTGTCGGCGACGAATGCATCGACTTCCGCCGGAGTTGGCGGAAGGCCGGTCAGATCGAGCGACACTCGTCGAATCAAGGTGTAGCGATCCGCCTCGAGAGACAGTCGCAGGCCTTCATGTTCAAGTCGGGCTGCGATAAAACGATCGATCGAGTTGGCAATGTGACTCGCATGGTCAGCATTCACTGAGGGCAGTTCGGATCGCACGGGTTTCTCGAACGCCCAGTGCCCCTGAAACTTTGCTCCTTCAGCGATCCAGCGCCGGAGCAGATCGATTTGTTCGGTCGTCAGGATCTTTTTGGTTTCCGCCGGTGGCATGTGCAGATCCGGGTCAGTGGATGTGATCCTGGCGAGCAATTCGCTGTGCTCGGGATCGGCCGCCACAATTGCAGTGGCCCCGGATTCAGCTGGCTTTGTCGCACTGTCTGCATGATCCAATCGCAGCTTTGCCGCCCGCGTTGCATCATCTGGACCATGACACTGGAAACAATTCTGCGAGAGAATCGGCTTGATGTCTCGATTGAAATTGACCTCTTCGGCAGGGGATGCGGAAGACACAGTCAACAAGACAATCAGGCAGAAAAATCGCATGATTAGAGTAACTCACTCACAGAGTTTTAATCCTGCAGGGTCGGACCAGCGAGCAACGCAAGCGGTCTGTTGATTTAGTGATTTTTGGGGCTCATAATCATACCAACCCGAAGCGCCAGCGAGGAATTCAGCCGTTTCTGCCTCGCTGGCGCTTCGGGTTGGTATTAAATCAATTCAGCCGTTTCTGCCTCGCTGGCGCTTCGGGTTGGTATTAAATCAACACCCCGCAAGCGCCGGTCCCGTAGCTGAATTCGTGAGAATTCAGGGGCGTTCTGAATTCTCACGAATTCAGCCACCGTAAATTCTTTTCTGCCGCTCGCCTTATTTCTTCACTGTGACGAGATCGGTCCCAGGATTCTCAGTCAGCAGCAGATTCCGGAAATGATATTCCTGCGGCTTATCGTTGCTGTGAAGCTGAAGTCCGATGGAGCAGGACTGCAGCATCTCCGGCTTGTCGGTGAAGTCAAACACTTCCTTGCCGTTGGCTGCCATACGAATGCGATTGTCGTTGACAAGGATTTCGATCTGATTCCATTCGCCCTGCTTTTCCAGTTGACCACCCGGACCGCCCGGGGCGACTCGATTGCGGCGATGCGCGTCCCAGATGCCCCAGTCGTGGCAGAACATCAGCAGTGGGCCCTTGAAGCCGAACTTATTGTCACCCGCGTCGGTAAATTGTTCACCGAGGGCCGCGACAGCTGAGTGCATTGTTGAATGACGATCGCTCATCGTCTGCTTCACTTCCAGCAGCAGTCGAAAGTTGCGAAACTTCTTTTCCGTGAAAAGATAAGTGCTGCTGGGAACGTGGTCATCGTTCGCGCCACGAATCATGCCATGATCCACGGACCACCGAGACGCATCACCCTGCCAACCCGACAGGTCTTTTCCATTGAACAAATGCTGAACGGTTTCGGTCTTCGGGATCGCGGCTTCGGCAACGGTCGGTTCATTGAAGTCCGTAACGGGCTGCTCCAGGTTGAGCTCCTTGATCCAGGTGTTTCGGTAACGCACATCGTGACCTTCGCACTGCAGCTTCAGTCCGCCCGGCGTGTCCGTAATTCCTTTGCCACCATCCTTGTCGCCGTCGATGCCAGAGTTTGCTCCGCCCCAGACCTGATTGACTTCGAAGTCGGTGTGAACTTTCTGACCATTGAAGTACATCGTCACGCGGGCCTTTTCAACACGCTTGCCGTCTTTGAACCGAGCGGCTCGGAAGGTGACATCGTAGCTGTTCCAGTTTCCCAGCCCGTTGTAGGCATGGTACGGCGATTCGCTTTCGTTGATGATCGCAGCCAGTCCGTGCGTGGTTTTGTCGCCGTCCAGAACCTGAATCTCATGGCGATTCTGCAGATAGACACCGCTGTTGCCGCCAGGCTTGGCGATCAGGAACTCAATGTGCAGACGAAAATCGCGGAATTGTTTCTTTGTGACGATATCGGCCGCCCCGAAACGCCCGCCGGCAGCTGCGGGATCGTCTGTCATAACCGCCGTGCCGCCATCAACCGGATCGTCGACGATCTTCCACTTGATCGGCATCGCAGACTTGAAGCCTGGTCCTTCCCAGTAAATCCACTTTTCGTCCAGCATTTCGCGGGAACCGTCGATGAGCATTTCTGCTCCCTCAATCGGCTTCGCCCCGACTCCAACGTCTGCACGTGCTGTTAAAGCAGGAGTGGGAATCAAAAACAGTGCAGCAGTGAACAGGATCACTCGTTGAAAGCGGATCATGGGGCTCTCCAGGAAGGAAAAGGCGGGGAACCCGGATTGTGGCCAGGAACGACGGAAACTGCAAACGACCGTTATTCCTGTACGGCGATTTCAAACGAGCAGTCAGGCATACGCTCTTTCAAACGACCAACCGTCTCATCTGACCAACTTCGTGTAAAAGCACTCATTCCAAACGACGTGATTCCCTGGTGGTTGAGTTGATCAAATCCCGTATCGCTCAGTCCACAGTCTGCGAACGTGATTGTCTTCAGGCTTTTGAGCTGATTGACGATTGGAACCACAGCATCGCAGTTTGTTCCGCTGTAGATCACGACCTCTTCCAGGTTGGGCAAATGCTTCAGTTCAGAAAAATCAGCCGCAGCGAAATCACCGTCCGAAATCACAATTTCTCTGGCGCGATTCGCGACGACAGCGTTCGCAGCGATTTTATTGATCAATACTGAGTCAAATGCCACAACGAGTGAATCTGAATTCTCCGAAGCAAATTGTTGATAACGGTTTTCGAGGCTATTCATTCTTGAAAAAGCCGAATAGCGTTCGATCAACGTCGGTATGGAGCACAGGAAAAGAAAGCATCCCACGGCCATCGGGATGAACCATTTTGGATTCATGTTATATGGCCTGCCTGGAAGTTATCTAAATGCGAGCTTTGCTCGCAACCCATAGTTGCCCGTCACTCCGTGGCGGGAAGACTCGCGTCGGAGAC
>JANOUN010000541.1:0-3940 GCA_031416875.1 Planctomycetota bacterium
ACAAACGTGGCAGGATCCCGCAAGTTTCTGCGACTCGTTCGCGATGGCAAGTTCGACGAAGCCGTCAGCATCGCGCGCGATCAGGTCGAAGGCGGCGCACAGGTGATTGACGTCAATATGGACGAAGGGCTGCTGGACGGGCCGCGCTGCATGGAGAAATTCCTGTGGCTGCTGCACGATGACAACATTCGCGTTCCGATCATGATTGACAGCTCCGACTGGAAGGTGATCGAAGCCGGTCTGAAGTGCGTGCATGGAAAAAGCATCGTGAACAGCATCAGCCTGAAGGAGGGTGAGGCCGAATTCCTGCACCGTGCGAAACTTGTCTGTCGCTATGGCGCCGCGGTGATCGTGATGGCGTTCGACGAAGCCGGTCAGGCCGCCACCTGCGAAGAGAAAGTACGAATCTGCAAGCGCGCGTACAAGCTGCTGACGGAGAAAGTCGGCTTCCCGCCGACCGACATTATCTTCGACGCCAACATTCTGACGGTCGGCACCGGCATGGAGGAACATGCGAACTACGCGGTGGAGTTTATCGAGGCCGTGCGTCGTATTAAGAAAGAATGCCCCGGTGCGAAGACTTCGGGCGGCGTGAGTAATGTGTCGTTTTCATTCCGCGGCAACGATGTCGTGCGCGAAGCGATGAACGCGGCGTTCCTGTATCACGCGATTCAGGCGGGGCTCGACATGGGCATCGTGAATCCGCAACAACTGGAAGTTTACGATGAAATCGACAAGGAACTGCTGGTCTACATCGAGGATGTCCTGCTGAATCGTCGGCCGGACGCCACGGAACGGATGGTTGACTACTCCGAGAAGGTCAAAGCCAAAGCCAGCGGCAAAGAAAAAGTCGAAGAGTGGCGAGGCGGGTCTGTTGAAGAGCGTCTGCAGCACGCGCTGCTGAAGGGGATCACTGATTACATCGACGGCGACACCGAGGAAGCTCGTCTGAAATATGGCCGGCCGCTGGACATCATTCAGGGGCCGCTGATGGACGGTATGAATGTTGTCGGCGAACTCTTCGGTACCGGCAAGATGTTCCTGCCGCAGGTCGTGAAGTCCGCGCGCGTCATGAAGAAGTCTGTCGCGTGGCTCGAACCTTTCATGGAAGCGGAGAAGGCTGCCAAAATCAGCGGCCAGTTGCAGCAGTTCACCGACGTGGGCCAGTTCACAGGAACTCGCGAAGAAGCGGTGGCTTTGGCGGAAGCCGCCGAAAAACTGGCCGATCCGAACGCCGTGGCGAGCAGCAACCGCGGGACGATCCTGATCGCAACGGTGAAGGGCGACGTGCACGACATCGGCAAAAACATCGTCGCCGTCGTTTTGCGATGTAACAACTTCAAAGTGATCGATCTGGGCGTGATGGTGCCATGCGAAAAAATCCTTGACGCAGCGATCAGGCACAAGGTTGACATCATCGGGCTCAGCGGATTGATCACGCCGTCACTGGAAGAAATGATCATTGTCGCGCGGACGATGAAGGAGCAGGGATTCACCGTGCCGCTTTTGATTGGTGGAGCCACAACCAGCGCAAAGCATACAGCGGTCAAGATCGCTCCGGCGTACGATCAGCCGGTGGTGCATGTGGGCGATGCGTCGTTGTCGGTCGGGGTGGTGGAAGCCTTGCTGGATGCGGATCGGAAGCCGGAGTTCGTCGCAAAGAATCTGGAAGCCCAGGTGAAAGCCAAGGCGTCGTTTGATCAGCGTCAGCAGGTCTCCCTCGTCCCCTATGCCGATGCTTTGGCAAAGCGCTTCAGGGTCGACTGGTCGAATTACGTCCCGCCGAAGCCCGAATTCACCGGGACTCGAATCATTGAAGACCTGCCGCTGGAAGAACTGGTTCCGTATATCGACTGGTCACCATTCTTCAGTTCCTGGCAGTTGATCGGCAAGTATCCAAAGATACTCAACGACGCCGTGGTCGGTGAAGAAGCCCGCAAGCTGTTCGCTGACGCACAGGAGGAACTGAAAGGACTGCTTGCCGACAAGAGCATCAAAGCCCGGGGCGTTTATGGCTTCTGGCCCGCGAATTCCGATGGCGACGACATCGTGCTGTGGACTGATGAAACGCGCACGAAGGAACTGATGCGGTTTCCGATGCTGCGGCAGCAATGGGAACGGGTTGGACAAAAGAATTTCCGATCGCTGGCTGATTATGTGGCACCGGTGGCGAATTCCCAATGTCCAATGAAAAATGACCAAAGAATCGCAGGTCCCGCGAGCAATCCTGGTCATTCGGCATTGGACATTGGTCATTCCATCCCTGACTACATCGGCGCCTTTGCGGTCACCGCTGGCTTTGGCTGCGATGAACTTGCCAAATCAATCGAAGCGGCTGGCGATGATTATCGCGCCATCATGATCAAGGCACTTGCCGATCGCTTTGCCGAAGCGTTCGCTGAATATCTGCACGCGAGGGTTCGCCGCGAGTGGGGTTATGGTCAGGCAGAAATCCTCACCAGCGAGCAACTGATTGAAGAAGAGTACGACGGCATTCGCCCGGCGTTTGGATATCCGTCGTGTCCGGACCATCTTCCCAAGGGACCGCTCTGGAAACTGCTCGACGCCGAAAAAGCCACGGGCATGACCCTGACCAGCAGCTTCGCGATGTGGCCAGCCGCTTCGGTGAGCGGTCTCTACTTCAGTCTGCCCACACGCTTGCTCCCGGGCTCTCGCTATTTCAGTGTCGATCGCATCACTAAAGACCAGGTCGCGAACTATGCGGCCCGCATGAAAATGAGCGTCAGGGAGATCGAACGCTGGCTGGCACCAAATCTGGGGTACAATCCGTAAGGTTCGGGAGACGATCATGCAAACTGCTGAAAAGATCTATGCCATGCTTGGAAATGAAAATCTGTGGCAAGCTGCGGCTCAATGCCATCGAATTCTGGCGGATGCAGAGATCTCTCATATCGTCTGCGGCGGTGTTGCTGTTTGCCTGCATGGCTATCAACGCAACACCGTTGATCTCGACCTGATCATTGAGCCTGATCGCGCTGCTGATGTCAGGCAATTGCTGGAAGAGGCGGGGCTGACATGGGACGCTGAAGCAAAAGAGTTTCGCGCAGCCGGCGGGATTGCGGTCCAGTTTCTGATGACAGGCGACCGCGCGGGGCGCGATTCTGAAGTTCGAATTCCTGCTCCGACGGGTGAATTGAATGTCGAAGTGATCGATGGCTTGCCGGTACTCCGTCTCTCGAAGCTGATTGAAGTCAAGATCGCATGTGGATCTGCAAGTGTTCGCCGGACACACAAGGATTTCGCCGATGTCGTGGAACTCATTGCAATACGAAAGCTCGACGGTTCATTCGCACAATATCTTCACAAGTCAGTTCGCAGCACTTTCCGCAAACTCGTCAGAAACGCTCAGGGTGCGCCGTAGCGAGTTGGGTTGTTGTGAAGGTGTCCTCTGCAGCATAGACTGATGGCGGATGAGGTCGATCCGGGTTTCAGATCGAAAGGTGATTCAATTGCGACGTGGCTTTGAGAATCCGGAAACTCACGATACCGTGCTGCGGCACAGTGTTTCTCAGATGATTCCAGCATAAGTATGATTTACTGCAAGTGGATGTTTGACAATTCTTGCAAGCCTCGTGCAGAACTATTGGACAGCACCACATGATCACGCGGGTCAGTATCAAAAACTTCAAAGCAATTCGCGATGCTTCGGTGGATCTGACGCCGATTCACCTGCTGATTGGCCCGAACGATTCCGGCAAGACAAGCGTACTTGAGGCCATTGCGGCGATCTGTCGAAGTGTGGATCATGATGTGAGAAGTAGCTTTCTTGGGAGATGGCAGGGAAGAGAACTGGTCAATGCACTTTCCCAATCCGGCGTTGTGCAGATTGAGGTTGCAGTAGGATTGACGGAAACGAAGTTCGACTATTTGATTAAGGCCGAGTTTCCTGACTCCGGCAACCAAGTTCAATGGATCGCCG
>JANOUN010000542.1:0-2060 GCA_031416875.1 Planctomycetota bacterium
CTCCGGCACTTCGTACGCGGTGACAGGCCGTGCTGAGCGATGTGTTCGAAGTTGCCATTCCAGATCAGGTCCACGTCTGTGTTCACCGTTTTGGTTGTGTTGTATCATAACCTGCCACTATGGTTGTACAATAGAACAACCAAAAAACAGAGAAAAATCGTGGATCGTCACGCGGATTTGGCTTTCTTTGGCTCGATTGCTGGAGATTCCAGATGGCGGCGGTCTCAAAAATACCCCCGTTCATACACCCATTGCATTTGGCGGCAACAGCGATGCGCAGGGTGCGTTCGCATTGACCAATCATGTGGAAAGAATCGCGACCCCGCAGCAAAACGCGAATGCGAACAATCATCGCAGCTTTCGGTCCGGCTTACTACCTAAGGTGATTCTTCAAGAGTATCATGAAGATTCACGAAAGAAATTTGCCATGAGCAACCATCAGTACGATTTTTGCGATCCGTCCCGAAGCCGCGTGAGTATCCAAATCATCCAACCCGGAAGCATTATTCGCGGACCGACGCTGCCAGAATCCGTTGAAGTTCTGGCTGTCACTCCGTTTGGCACTTCGTTGAAAATCATTGGCCGTGGCTTGAAAACGGGGCTCACGTACGATCCTGTGCTCACTGCCACGCAGGTTGCCCAGCTGACAATCTCTGCGGAAACCGAACCGTTTGACGGCGATGCGAGGCTGTTTCGTCTCGGGATCGAAGCACAGAGGCTTGGTCTGGCGTACGAGTACGATCCGTTCTTTTCTCTTTCGATTGCCCGTGTCGATCCGCTGCCGCATCAGCTGGAAGCGGTCTACGGCTACTTTCTGAAGCTTCCACGCATCCGTTTTCTGCTGGCCGATGATCCCGGTGCCGGCAAGACGGTCATGGCGGGATTGTTGCTAAAAGAACTGAAAGCTCGTGGCCTCGTCCGCCGAGTGCTTATCGTCACGCCAGCCAATCTGACATTTCAGTGGCAACGCGAACTCTCCGAAAAGTTTCGTGAGAAGTTCGATGTCATTCGCGGGGATGTGCTGCGTGCCAACTATGGGCAGAACCCATGGCAGGAACGGGATCAGGTCATCACGTCGGTGTCCTGGGTTTCCATTGTCGAAGACGCTCGTGAAAGTCTGCTGCGGTCGCGCTGGGATCTGATCATTGTCGATGAAGCCCACAAGATGAGCGCCCCGGCGGATGACCGAAAGACATACGCTTACCGGCTTGGGGAATCGCTCTCCAGGATGACAGACCACTTTCTGCTGATGACAGCGACTCCGCACAAAGGCGACCCTGAGCACTTCCGGCGGTTCCTGGCATTGCTCGACCCCGATGTCTATGGCAGCATTGAGAGTCTGCAGAAGGCACTTCGCGAACATGAGGCACCGTTTTACCTGCGGCGAACCAAAGAAGCCCTCGTCACATTCCCGCATCCAGAGACGGGCGAAGTCCACAAACTGTTCACCAAACGCGATGTCCGCACTGCTGCGTTTGATCTGGACGGTGAAGAACTGGCGTTTTACGACGAACTGACACGATACGTCGAAGACCAATCCATGGTGGCCGCCAGCCAGGAAACTGCAAGAGCCCGTGCCGTCGGATTCACGATGGCCATGCTGCAGCGTCGTATGGCCTCATCGGTGTATGCCGTTCGCAGAAGCCTTGAACGCATGCGAGCCCGTCGCCAGAAAATCCTGGACGATCCGGAAGCCTACCGGCAGGAACAGATTGAACGTAAGCTGCCGGACGACTTCGACGATCTCACGGAAGAAGAGCAAATAAATCTGATCGAAAAGCTGGCGGATGAAGTTTTGTCGCTTGATCCGGCAACACTTCGCGAAGAGATCGGCCGACTCTCAGTGCTCATCGAACATGCGCGCCCCCTGGAGAGCCGCGACGTTCAAACCAAACTGCAGAAGCTGCGTGCGATCCTCAAGTCTGAAGGGATCTTCGATAATCCGAAGATGAAGCTGCTGATCTTCACAGAGCACAAGGACACGCTCGATTACCTCGCTGGCGATGGCCGAGATGAGCGGCCGCTCGGTAAACTGCGGGAATGGGGACTCACGCTGACGC
>JANOUN010000543.1:0-3159 GCA_031416875.1 Planctomycetota bacterium
GCTTCGCGTTGGTTTTTCAATTGCTGACACGCCGTTGCATTGCGGCGCGTTATCATTTCCTGCTGTGGATGCTGGTGGTGGTGCGGCTGATGGTGCCGTATTCCGTGCCGTTTGCGATGAGTATTCAACCGCACGTCGATCGAATAACCGAACAGTGGATCTTTGGTACGTCGAATGAGGAAGTCGCCGTCAGCAGTCATCGGGATGTGCATCACAACGAGAGAACGCCAGTCGAATGGCAGCCTGCTGTCGAATCTTCGGCTAACTCTGTTGAGCCACCGCATTCTACTGCCGTTGAATCCCGAGTCGATTGGAATGTCATCGTGGCATATTCGATTGTATTCTTGTGGCCGTTTGGTGCCATGCTTTTGATCAGCCGCAGTCTGATCACATACTTCCGATTTGCGTTGCGACTGAAACGATCGCCGGAAGTTAGGGATGAGTCCCTGATCGATATCGTCCTGCGGGTTTGCGATGAACTGAAAGTCGGACGACGGCCCAGGCTGAAGGAGGTTCCTTCGCTGGCAGTTCCCGCAGTCTTTGGACTGTTCAAGCCGGTGGTCTGTATTCCGTCAGGTGGTCTGCAGACGCTGTCCACGGACCAATTGAAATGGGTGCTGCTGCATGAACTTGGCCACGTACGTCGTCGCGATCCATTGGTCCTGGCGATCGCTGTTTTTGTGAGAGCTGTCCATTGGTTCAATCCTTTAGCCTGGCTGACAGTGTCTCGCCTGCGGGCCTGCATGGAACTGGCGGCGGATGAGATTGTCGTGCGGCACATGCCCGAACGTTCTGTCGCCGACTACGGTCGAATGCTGGTGCAGTATGCTGCATTGGGATTGCAGAACCGAGACGTGGCAACGATGGGGCTGATTTTTATGTCCGCCGATCAAAGCCTGAAGAAAAGAATCGTGTTGCTGGAAGTTCATCGAAATCGATCCCGCTGGCTGCAATATTTGGCTGCTCTGATTGTGCTTGTGGCAGCCGCCACGGGACTGACCGAAGCTCGAGTTGTCGAAGTGTCAGAACGGCCCGAAGTTCATCTGCCCGTGTTCTCGTCAAGTCAAGTGAACACTCCACCGAAGGCGGCAAACGATGGGCCGCTGGAGTCCATCACGTTTGACGTGAGTAATGCGCTCGCAAGCATCCGCAGACTCCATCCAGAAACACAGGCGGAACAGGAACTACTCGCGCACTTAGGAATATGCGTGCCGCACCGATGCGAAGTCATCAATGGCAAAGTCACGGTTGAAGTTACAGCTCAGACTCGGCAGGCAATCGAGCATTTGCTGAAGTCGATCGAACGCAGTGGTCTTTGTCAGGTGATGATTGAATGCCGCTGGATGACAGTAACAGATAAGGTGTTCAACAAACTTGGCTGGCTTGATGATGCTATCCTCGCGGAAATCAGGAATGATGGCTCTCACGGGAATCAATTCCGTCCTGAAACCTTGCTGCAGATGGATGCTCCGTTCCAGCCGGGTCTTCACGTTCAGCAGGGCATGACCCAATCGTGTCCCGTTTTTGATTCGACGATCACGGATGAACAAGCCTCGCAATTGGTGGAGCTTGCCCAGGCGGACTATCGCAGCAATATTCTGTTTGCCCCTAAAGTCACAATGTTCAGTGGACAAAAGGCTTCAATTCAGGACTTAACCCAAAAACCGTTTGTTACCAACATGCGTCTTCCTGACGGTGTCGGCAACAAAATGGAACCGGTTGTCGAAATGGTAGGCGAAGGAACTCAGATTGAGTTGATAACTGACGTCACAGAAAAAATGGACGTCGAACTTCAGGCGATCGTGAACCTGTCACAGATTCAAAGGGTTGAACTGGCAAACCTGCCGTTTGCATCTCCCGACAATCCAAAAGCGAACGTCACTGTTCAGGTTCCTTCCGTCAATCGTACGCTGATCCGTTCGAGCGTCCGGCTGTCCCGCGGTCAGAGCCTGCTGATTGCAGTGCCTCAGGTGTTTTCGGCAGATGATGACAACAAGAACTACAGCCCCGCCGCATCCCTGATCATGCTGACACCGCGGATCATTCCGTATGAAAACGCTGTTGAAGAATGAACACACGACGAGTCCAGTGACAAACACTGTGACACTGTCCTGAACAGGTAAGAATGCGGCCTGCGTTTCGTGCTGCGAATTGAGGACCGGGCCGGTCTGGTCTGTCGCATGCCTGACCATTGAATGCGCAAAGACGAGTGAAGTTATGCAGATCTGTTCTCGCCCGCTGAGCATTTGTCTTGTCGTTCTGGGTTTCGTGATGATCGCGTCTGCGGCCGGGCCATTCCCAGTTGCGTTTTCGGAAGAGCCTGCAGATGACACACGGCCGTCGGAGCAATTGGGAATGATCTTGTCCGATGATCAGGTCGCGGCCTTCGCGGCTCTTGCACTCAAAGGGATTCCGCAGGAGTATCCCAACAAACCTTCGAATGTGATGAGTTCTTCGGAAGACGTAAAATCGCCCTCAGCCATGCATCCGGTTTTCTATGGCTGCTTCGACTGGCACTCGTCGGTACACGGCCACTGGATGCTCGTTCGTCTGTTGAAGCTGTATCCCGACTCTTCTGCTGCCGCTCAGATTCGTGAGACTCTGAATCGGCAACTCACGCAAGACAAGTTGCAGGTCGAAGCGGATTATTTTCAGCCGAAGGAGAACAAGAGCTTTGAACGCATGTACGGCTGGGCGTGGTTTCTGCAACTTGTCGCCGAACTTCACGACTGGGACGATGCCGATGCAAAGCAGTGGCGAGATCATCTCAAACCGCTGGAAACGGTCATCGTGCAGTACTCGATGGATTACCTTCCAAAACTCAGTTTTCCGATTCGCACGGGGATACATCCCGATACCGGATTCGCGCTGTCGCTGGAACTGGACTATGCGCGCCGGACCGGCCACAAACCGCTTGAGGAACTGATCATCGCCAGAGCGAATCACTACTACCTGACAGACGTCAACTATCCGGCACACTATGAACCTTCTGGCAACGATTTCTTTTCGTCCGGCTTCAATGAAGCCGACCTCATGCGACGTGTGCTGTCGCGAGAAGAATTTTCCGGATGGCTCGACACGTTCCTGCCTCAGTTGCACAACGGGCAAATGGGTCCAATGATGGAACCTGTGGAAGTCAGCGACGTGACTGATGGACAC
>JANOUN010000544.1:0-2193 GCA_031416875.1 Planctomycetota bacterium
ACCGCGCAAAAGTACGAGTCGCAGCAGATCTGTCGGAGCAGGGCGTCGATGACATTCTGCGTGAAACAGCCGCAGAAGGCGTCATGGCCGAAGATGCGCTCAAACAGTTCGAAGCTGAGATGGGTTATCTGACTCCGGGAACAGCGAAAGTTGCGCAGGAAGAAAAGCAACTCGGCCCACAGACGACGAAAGAAACGAACTGAACATGGCAGATACGCCTGAGGTTGTGGCACCGACGATCGATCTTCCCGCATGGTTTCCGGCATGGGCCAATGATCTGGCGCAGAAGTATTTTTCCGGGACGGCATGTTTTTTTGTCGTTCACGGCAATGTGCATGACCTGATTCCGGTTCCGAAAGACGGCGGCACGGAATTCCTGAGTCTGTCGGAGTTCCTGGGCGAACATCTGTTTGCCAAATGGGATCTGGTGCTGGAACACAATCTCAGCCAGGGTCTGCAGGCGCTGGCGGGAAGCAGTCCAGATCGCCATACGAAAATGATGAAAGAACTGACCGACCTGTTCGGTCCTTACCGAAACTGGTCGCGAGATCCGGATGATATCCTGTTGACGCTCGACCAGATGATCGAACGTACGCTGATCGAAGACGACCCGAAAAAGCGGCGACGCATGGCGGTTGTGTTTGATTTCGGTCAGTACCTTGTGCCGCCGGGTGATGCCGCTCAAATCGCGGGTCGTGTTGCTGCACGCGTCGTGCGGTTTCTGGACTGGGCGCGCAATCCGTGGATTCGTCGGGTCAACATGGCGTTCTGTGTCGTCAGCGAGAACCTCTCAGAACTCAACGAACGCCTGACATCCAGTCCGTTCGTGGCCACCGTCGAGATCCCGATGCCGGATGCGGCAGCTCGGGAAAGTTTTATCGCGGAGCGATTTCGCACAAATTCAGCCAAAGGAACTCCGGCTGCAGACGTGATGAATGCCGCTCAATTGACGTCCTCGTCGAACGGATTGAGCTTACTCAGTCTGGGTCACCTGATCTCCCTGGCATCACGCTCAGGCGGTGTCACCGTGCGGCAGTTTCAGGAACTGAAGAAGAATGCCATTGAACGCCAATGCGGCGGATATCTGGAATTTGTCGAACCGAAACATAAGCTGGATCTGGTCGTCGGGCAGGAAGCGGCCGTCAAACGCCTGCGCGACGACGCACGCCTGATCACGAATGGTCATCAGGATGCAGCTCCGATGGGCTATCTCATCTGTGGTCCGGTGGGAACAGGCAAGTCGTTTCTGGCTGAATGCTACGCCGGTTCGATTGGTATCCCCTGCGTCAAGCTTCGCAACTTCCGCTCCAAATATGTCGGTGAGTCCGAAGGCAACCTGCAGCGCGTCCTGACGGTGCTGCGCAGTCTGGGACCGGTCGTGGTGATGATCGATGAAGCGGATGCGTCGCTGGGCGATCGCAATCAGGATGGCGACTCAGGGACCAGCGGACGAATCTTCTCAATGATTGCACAGCAGATGGGCGACACTCGCTACCGTGGTCGTATTATGTGGATGCTGCTCACATGCCGCCCGGATTTGCTGCCGATCGACTTGAAGCGTCAGGGGCGTGCGGAGGTGCATATTCCGCTGTTCTATCCGCATGGCGAGGGCGAAATCCGTACAATGTTCGGCGTCATGGGACGGAAGAATGGAATCAAGCTGGATGCCAGCACGCTGACACTCAGCGAACGTCACAAGACCCTCAGCGGTGCCGACATCGAAAGCGTCGTGCTCACGGCGCGACGTTTTGCCCTTGTCGCTGATCGGAGTGAAGTGACACAGGACGACATCGTCAAGGCTCTCGCCGACTTCATTCCTTCGGCTCAGGGAATTGAAAAGGACATGCAGGAAGCTGCCGCTGTCCTTGAATGCACTCAACTTGATTTCCTGACACCGGAATGGCGCGAGCGCCTTGAGGCCAACAACGGCCGCGCGACCCTGCAGCAGCAGTTCACACAAATGCGTGCGATGGTCGAAAGAATGTAGTGCTTTGTCATGCCAACGAATTGGGGTTCAATCTGTAGGCCGGACCAAGCGAAGCGCCGTTCCGGCAGGTCACCCAAGTGCCGGAACTACGCTCCGCTTGGTCCGGCCTACCTCAAAAACAAGTCTTCACAAGGCAGTAGAGTCATTCGGCCACAATTTTAGCTGTGATCAGAATCAACGCCTGTTCGGCCGGATGCTCGGGTTAC
>JANOUN010000545.1:0-6082 GCA_031416875.1 Planctomycetota bacterium
CAACTGGCGGCTGACTCTGCTGGCAATTACTGTTGTTCCGCTGATGGGGCTGATCTTCAACCTTTTTGGAAAACGACTGAGACGGGCGTCCCATCGCACGATGGAAAGCATGGCGAGAATTTATGAATGCATCGCGGAAACCTTTGGATCCGCAAGAATCGTGATCGCATTTTCCGGCTTTCGAAAACACCGCAAGCAGTTTTTGAAAGCCAATCGGGACTATTACAAGGGCTCGATGAAAATCGTGCGACTGGGTGCCCTGGTTCGTCCGATCACCGAGATCATGGGAGTGCTTGCCGTCTTTGCCGCACTTGCTCCAGGAGCCTATCTGGTACTTCGGAATACCGATTCAATCCTTGGGATCAAGCTGGCCGCTGAGCCGATGGGAATTGCAGAACTCGCGACGCTGTATGCATTGCTGGCCGGTACGCTGGATCCTGTCCGAAAGCTCTCGGGCATCTTTGAACAGGTCAAGCGCGGCATGGCGGGCAGTGAACGCGTCTTTGACCTGATTGACGAGACGTCCATTGTGCCCGAGCCAAAGTCGCCGCGCATGATGATTCGGCATTCCTTGATGATTTCCATGCAGGATGTCTCATTCCGATATGATGGCACGGAAGCAGAGGGCAACCAAAGACCGCTGGCTCTGAAAGGCGTCTCGCTGGAGGTCCGGTTCGGTGAAGTAATTGCCGTCGTGGGTGGAAATGGATCGGGAAAATCGACGCTCCTCAGCCTGCTGCCGAGATTTATTGACCCCGGAGAAGGTCGAATCCTGATCGACGGCGTGGATATTCGAGAGCTGCGGACACGCGATCTGCGAAGTCAAATCGGGTTTGTGACTCAGGAAACACTCCTGTTCAACGACTCGATCTTCGAAAACATTCGTTACGGAAACGCCGCCGCCACCCGTGAAATGGTTCAGGCCGCTGCCGTTCAGGCTCAGGCCGCGGGCTTCATCCGGCAGTTGCCGGATGGCTTTGACACGATTGTCGGCGATAAAGGCGGCAAGCTCTCGGGCGGACAGCGTCAGCGAATCGCCCTGGCACGCGCCATTCTGCGGGATCCTACGATCCTGATTCTGGATGAAGCCACATCAGCTGTCGATTCGCAGAGCGAAGAGGTGATTCACGCGGTCCTCAAAGAATTTGCGAAGAATCGAACGGTCTTCATTATCAGCCATGTCTTGAATCGAACATTCCTTGATCTCGTGACGCGCATCGTGGTGATGGATCAGGGGAAAATCCTGGCGACAGGCAGTCACGATGAACTGATGGACTCGTGTGCCGCCTATCGGGCTCTGAACCAGTCTCAACTGCGTGTGCGAGATGCCGCCTGAAACCGGATTGCAGAAAGCGTGAGCGTGGGTGATCTATGCTGCGATCAACCGAAAGTCTGCCTGTGTCAGCCGTCATCTGGCGGCTGCGGGACGGCCGATCCGGCCACGAGAATCAGGTGATCGGACTCACCGAGGCGATTGCCAGACGCACCTCTGTTCAGGCATTTGATATCACCATCGATCGCTGCCTGAGCGGCCTGCGGAGTCTGATTCCGGGGCGACTGTCTTTTGCAAAAAGCCTGCCTGCACCCGACCTGCTGATTGGTGCCGGGCATGGCACTCACCTGCCCTTGCTGACATGTCAAACACGATATGGTGGAAAAACAGTGGTGGCGATGAAGCCGAGTCTGCCGACCGGACTGTTTAATCTGTGCCTGATCCCGGCTCATGACAACCTGATTTTTCAGCCAGACAATGTGGTTCGAACCGAAGGGGCTTTGAATCGCATTCGACCGTCAGCAGAGCATGATTCCGGCAAAGGGCTGTTCCTTATTGGCGGGCCTTCGAAACATTTCCTGTGGTCCGACGTTGCTGTGGTGGATCAGGTCCGGCAGGTTGTGCAAAAGAGCAGCGTGTGCTGGACTGTGGCAACGTCGGAAAGAACGCCGGACAGTTTCATTCACTCCTGGCGTCGGCGGATTCCCGGGATTCCGCTGGTGACATCGCAGGAGTGCTCGTCGCAATGGCTGCCGGAGCAGCTTGCTGAGTGCGGCGTCGTATGGGTGACCTGCGACAGCATGTCGATGATTTATGAATCGCTGACGGCAGGCACACGCGTCGGGTTGCTGGAACTGCCGGTGATCCGTCGTGATCGGATTACGCGCAACATCCATCGCCTGTGCGGAATGGGCTGGGGCGTCACGAGCCGACAATGGCTGGCGGGACGCAAACTGCCGACGCTGAGCCGACAGTTCTCAGAATCTGACCGCTGCTCCGCAATCGTGGTGGATCGGCTGCTTCGGCCTTCGATGTCAGCGTCAACGCCTCAACGAAAACCGTTCGCGGATTTCGTTCCGGGGCAGGCTGCTGCCTGCGGCAGCGGCGGAGCCCGACCTGGCGAACTTAGCACGCTGATCTCCATGAGCAGCATGCCCGTCCGTTAGAACCACACAATGGTTCGCTGTCCTTGAGGTTGTCAAACGTGGGGTCTTAACCACGAATGAACACAAATGGACACGAATGGAATCGCAATTCAAAATGAGGCGTCTGGCAGAATTCTTTCAGCACTCATTGCTCCCAATAGACGTCTGAACGCTGCTCTCTTCGTTATTCGTGTTCATTCGTGTCCATTCGTGGTTAAAGCTTTCTCATCAACTTCGAACACTCTGTTTCCATCTTCGCTTTGAAGTGCGTCTGGATCTCGTCGACATCGCAGAACTCAGCGAATGCCCAGCAATCGAATTGCCAACCATTTTGTTATGGATTGTTAAGTTTTCAATCGAACAGATTGGAAGTTCGCCGTTGAGTTTAGCATAATCCTGGCCACCCTTGTATGAAAGTTTAGATGTCGCCCAGGATGCTTAGCTATGCGAAGACGTACTCCCACGCTGGAATTCAGTTGCGATTCCGCGATGTCGGCTCGATCGGCATTCACGCTGATTGAACTACTCGTTGTCATTTCAATCATTGCATTGCTCATGGCCCTCATTCTGCCTGCTGTTCAGTCCGCGCGCGAGGCGGCTCGCCGCACGCAGTGCCTGAACCACCTGCGACAGCTGGCGATCGGAATGCACGGTGCAGCGGCCAGAAGTGCGGGCGGTCAGCTGCCGGCCTATGGCGTCTGGGGCGACGATGTGGCCACGTCTGCGACATCGACTCAGCCAGCCGCTCTGTGGAGCTGGGTGGTCGAGATTCTGCCTTTCATTGATCGTCGAGATCTCTACGACCGCTGGGATTTTGATCTGCGTCACAGCAACGGGGTGAACGACGATCTGATCAGGACGTTCAACATGCAAGTTCTGACGTGTCCCGATGATGAAAGCGCCAACGAGCGTTCGGGAGCCCTCAGTTATGTCGTGAATGCCGGCTATGCAGGGATCGATTCTGTGATTGAACTGAATCGCACGACCGGCTGGGGAAACCAGAACGGCAACTATCACAAATTTGACAACGTCAAGATCGACTGGAACAGCAACGGCACAGTAGGAGATCAAGAGGACAACGACCTGACACGCCGTTCTGGTGTCATGTGGCGAGAAGTGATTCATCGTTCGCGAGGCAGTTTCAAGGCCGAACGAAATCAGAGTCTCTCGCTGAAGGAGATTTATGACGGTCAAAGTCACACACTGTTATTGACCGAAAATCTGCATGCGGGCGGCCTGGAAAGTCCGGCGCAGATGTGGGGCGATCCCGATGCCCGCAGCTGCACGTTTGTGCTGCCGATCAAACGCGTCAGTCGAGCCGGTGCATCGTACTATGCAGACCCGCCTCTCGATCCGAATTTTCCGGGGTGCGTCATCAACGGCGCGCGCACTGGCAATGAGGGCCGCAGTCCGTGGCCGAGTTCCAATCATCCCGGCGGCGTCTGTGCCTCGTTCTGCGACGGATCAACGAAGTTTGTCAGCGAGGACATCGATCTGCTGATCTACAAACGCATCATCACCCCCGCCGGAAGTCGCTTAAATGCCAGTGGCGTCGTTTCCCAGACGATTCTCAGCGACAACGATTTCTAGGGTCGTGAATGCAGGATGGACTTTCAAGTCCGTCGCACGGCCACGAAACGCCGTCGAAGCGAAGGTTATTGTGCCTTGACAGCCGTTCGATAATGCCAGGGTGATTGGCCAATATCTCGGACATGAATGTCCAAGGTACATGAATCACAGCTTTGGACTGAGCTGCGGTGTCTTGAGCAGGAATCACGACGATTTTAAGCAACATGCCGGAATTCATGTTGCTATCGCTGTATCCCGCACACCACAATCTCCCCCAATGACAAAACGTTCGGGGGCGGACGCCAGGAAAAAAGCTGCCTTTTCAAGTCATCTCGCCCGGAGGGCAACACTGCTGGAGTTTCGTGTGATAGCTCGAATCTGTTGGCTGAGTGTGTGTGTGGTCGCTCTGATTTCCGGTTCTGCCACAGCATTGGCTCAATCGTTGAAGCCTCCGTACGACCCCTCCAAAGACATCATCCTTGTGTGGAATCAAGTGATGCTGGACGCCAATGCGGGCGATTCTCGCCTGCTGCTTCAGGATCAGGGAGGACCAACTCGCACCTCGCGCGCGTTTGCGATTGTTTCGGTGGCGATGTTCGATGCCTTGAATTCGATTTCACATCGCTATGAGCCTTACCTCACGGAATTGACCGGCTACAACGCGGCTGATCCGACGGCTGCGGTTTCAACGGCCGCTCGGGATACTTTGCTGGCACTCTTTCCGCAGCAGGCGAGATCGTTCAGGTCGGCCTATGCGGCTGCAATGGCCAATGTCCCTGTGGGCACCGCCCGATCCCGAGGTATTGTTCTCGGTCGCAAAGTCGCTGAGGCAATTCTCGCCGATCGCAGCAATGATAACTCAGATTTGAATTTGCCTTATAGCCCCAGCCCTCTGCCTGGCTATCATCAGCCGGACCCGTTGCATCCGAATCAGGGATTTTACGCTCCGCACTGGGGCTTTGTAACCCCATTTGTGATGACGAATGTGCATTCGCACTTGTCTCCGCCTCCGCCAGCCCTTGATTCATTTGAATATGCAGTCGGCTATCAGCAGTTGCTGGATTTTGGTGGTGACGGAATTCAATATCCGACGTTGCGATCCAAACAGGAGACTGTCACAGGAATCTTCTGGGCGTATGACGGAACTCCCGGTCTGGGAACTCCTCCACGACTTTACAATCAGATTGTGCGCACAATTGCGATTCAAAAACGGAACACGGTCGAAAGCAACGCACGCCTGTTTGCCCTCGTCAATCTGGCGATGGCAGATGCCGGAATTCAGTGTTGGTACAGCAAGTATTATTATGAACTCTGGCGTCCCATCGTCGGAATTCGGGAAGGAGACGACGATACCAACGAATTCACTACCGGCGATCCAAATTGGGTTCCGCTGGGAGCACCAGCCACCAATGGTGCCGGCGACGGAGTGAATTTCACACCGCCATTTCCGGCCTATGGATCCGGCCACGCGAGTTTTGGAACGGCGGCATTTTCCATGACAGCTCGATTTTATGGCACGGGCGATATCCGGTTCCGATTTACCTCAGACGAATACAATGGAATCAATCGAGGCAGCGACGGGAAGATTCGTCCCGTGGTAACGCGAACTTATAACAATCTTGATGAAGCGATCCTTGAAAATGCAACCAGCCGAATCTACCTCGGCATCCACTGGCCGTATGATGCTTCCGCAGGAATCGACTCGGCAATCGTCCTCGCCGACGAAATCTACAATTCCGTACTGACACGCAGGGCACCACGATAACTGATGCACGCGCTGCGATCGAGGCATTTAACGAGCCCAGCCATGCCGCATCAATCCGTTGACGAACGCCTGCTGTGTCAGCACAATGTTGCTTCACCACGTCGCGCATACTTCAGTTGCTGATTCTTCATGTCGTCCGCCATCGTCACTCGCTTCGCCCCCAGTCCCACCGGGTTGCTGCATCTGGGGCATGCGTATTCTGCATTGTTTGCGTTTGCAGCCGCAAGGACGAATGGCGGACGTTTTTTGCTGCGGATTGAAGATATTGATTTCACCCGCTGCCGTCGCGAATTTGAAGTGGCAATTCTGGAAGATCTGGCATGGCTGGGC
>JANOUN010000546.1:0-4852 GCA_031416875.1 Planctomycetota bacterium
GTCGGCGGTGATTTTCTGCCAATGGTCCCGCCGCAACAATTTGCCGTCCTGATCTTTTCCGGCAGCAAGTTGAAGAGTTTGATGCCTGAGGTCCATTAATCGCACGAGCGGCTGAGTGACTTTGGCCAGCCAGCCAGTGTCGGAGCCATGCATCACTTCGCGCATCGTTGCCCACTGTTCCGGAAACACTTCGTCCTGCCATTTTGATGCAAGGTTCTGCATCAGCTGAACACGCTCCTGGATGAGTCGAGATTGTGCCTCTGGACCTTCAGCGGCGATGGACTTCGACAATTCCTTCAGGTCCCTTGTGACCACCTCCACAAGAGCCCGTCGAAGTGCCGGGTTCGAAAGGAGTTCATCAGGAATGTCCTTCGGAGCCTTGGCTGGTTCCACACTGAAATCGCTCTGCGTTCGTCTTAAGAGCCTCGCATCCTCCACGCTGCCTGTTGCTGTTCCGGCGGTCGCGATCCAGTCATCGACCGTCTGCTGGTTCGGTGAAGACGACAAAGCTGCTGCGCTTCCTTCAAGCTTCTTCAAATCCTTTTGCAGGACATCGTCGTGGAGTGTATCAAATTCGTCTCGGTTTCCGTTCATCGCCAGACGCTCTGCAGCGAGCAGGTTCATTTGCAACTGCAGCCACTCAACCGGATACAGGACTGTGGTGACGGACTGATCAGCAATCGCATCCCGTCGAGCCCGAAGTTTCTTGAGCCGTGAAACAGGCTCATCTTCAACTGCGGAACCAACCGACTGGGCAGTTTGCGTCTTCTCGTCTGTTGACTTTGCGTCTGCGTCAGCCGGAGCTTTGGAATCCGATTGACTCTGACTTGAGGTCTGACTTTCAGGCTTTTTTACTTTTGCAGGTTTTGCACGCTGAAGTAGCTCCTTCGTCGCGGCTTTCGGATCGAAAGATCTCATCCAAACCGTCTGAGTTTCACCAAAATGTCCAGCCACCCAATGACTTACGTCTGTCTTAAGAGTTGAATAAAGTTGAGTCGCCGTCTGCGCATTTCCTTCGACAAATGCCCGTTCGATGAAATGCCCAAACGCGGTTCCGCGAAATCCTTGAGGTGACGCCTGGCCAGTTGACTCTGTGCCTGCCCCGGCAGCCGCTGCGGCCACAAATTCCCAACTTCGTTCACCCTTCTCACTGGCACAGATGACAGTGAGACCCGGGATCTCCGCCGCATCGATTTCCTTTTTGACCTGGATTGTGATTTCGTCTGCCACGCAACCGGTTGCCAAACCGGGAGATCGTCCGGTCAACTCCAGCAGCAACACTGTCTGAGCCGACCTGCGTCGTTTGATGCCATCCAGGAACGTGGAAAAACTAATTCGTTCATTCGATAACTTCGCCGGAAGCAGTTCCAGTGCAGTCTTTTCGAAATCTTCTGTACCGGGGACAGACCAGGCGTCCGTTGCGCAGTAGATCACCAGATTCTCATCGGTCGGAGCTGACGTTTCCGCAATGAAATCGGCAACCGACGCGTAAGTCTCGGTCTCCCTGATTCGCGCTGAGTCAGCTTCGTGAAATCTACCTGCCAACTCCGCAAGGTGACTGCCGTTCATCGCAGTGGCTCCGCTCGGCAGCGGTGTGAGGGCGGTCTCGTCCACACGAAACCCGTGCTCCGTCACGACGATGAATCGTAACGGTGGAACCGGATCCAGTGAAATCAGATAGGCAACGGATCCGACCAATAAGCTTAAAACGCCAACCACAGTGAATATGCGGAGCCGCCTTGAGTCCCTCTTGTTAATCTTTTTTTCAGGACGCCATGAGCGCCCTCGATTGCTGGACACTCTGCGCCCTTTGCCTCGAGATATCCTTAATAATGCCCGGCACGCAACCCTTCGTGTTTGCTGCGAGCCGCCCGATCACCCCATATCATGGTAACGAATCTCTGTTCAACAGAAAAGCTCGCTCGCGGGCTTGTCAGCGTGAAATGAAGCGCAATGGAACTACAGGTATCACTACGGCGCTGGACACAGTCTCGGATGGTGAAACGCACCAGGCATTCAAACGAAAAGAGCGTCGCATTTCTGCGACGCTCTCGGGTTGATTCACTTTGCTCTGCAAACGTTGAGAGTTGAATATTCCTGAAAAGATTTTTGGCAATGCATCATTTTGAGGCCGACTAAATGTAGGCCGACTTCGCCGAAGTCGGCACAGCAGATTTCAGCGAAATCTGCTTACTTGTTTCGGTTGCGGGCAAAGCCCGCGCCAAGAAGAACGCGGCGATCATCATTGAAACATCTGGACAGGTGCTGAGACTGTCATATCCGTATCTGCCGCTTCGTCTTTGTCTGTGCCGTCGTCCTGTGCCTTGTCGTCCTCCGGCTTTCCGCCCTTTGCAATGATTTCAGGCGCGAGCGTGATCTGTGCAGGCTCGCCTTCAGGAACCGGTGGTGCCTCGACCGCAACCGCCAGAATCATCCCTGCTCGCAGATCTTTGATCTTCAACTTCCTGAAGTACTTCTTTCCGCCCCGGACGACGTCAACTTTGATTTCGTATTTATAGTCTTTCGACTGATCGTTGACGGAAACAACAAACGAGCGCTTCGGCCCGAGCGTCGACATCTTCTGGTTGAGCAGCGATACACCTGCATCTTCAGGGAGGACGAACATAATCCGGGCCATCGACGCTTCGTAGAGTTTCTTTGACTTCGCCTCAGGAGTCAGACTTTCGAGATCAACGCCTTCGTCAGCGGAACAATCCCAACACTGATTCTGACCACAGACGCCACACTCTGGTAATTCGCAACTGTTGCAGTCGGAACTGCAGATTGAACATGCAGGGAGTTCCTCGCAGGAACTGCACACTGGCGATTGCATCGAACCACAGCCCGGACAGAAATCGTCGGAGTACCCCTGAAGAGCAGTCGATACAGTCAGACTCAATGAAACGGTAAGCTGTAGAGCAAAGAAGGACCGCATGTGACGCTTTCCCGTAAACTGAAATGAAGGACTGCCGGGGATGGACCTGAAACTGAATTTCGCCTCGCTCTTTGTGCTATCGTCACACGGGACGTGTTGCAACAGAAAGTTTTACTTGCATCCATTTGGTCGGAATATTCAGGATTTGTCGATCCCAACATTCGCGTTGAGCGGCTCAGGTATGTCAGCATCATTCAACCGCCGCCATCGGCAGTTCCTGCCGCTCTGCGGCTGTCACTTCGGGCCACTGTCGGAATGCGGTCAGCCTTCCCTCAATCTCGACAACCAGTTGTCCCTCGGGAAAGATTCGAATCTGGCTCTGAACCTGATCGCGACTCCAAAGCGGCATCCCTGGCAAGCACAACATCTGCATTTCGACCAGGGCATCGAAGTCGTCCATCGTCAACGGCCGAACATTCGTCTTCCGTTCAAGTCGCAACGTACCGGTGGGCTGACGCCACACCGCTCGCCAAACATGCAGGTTCGAGATACTCTGTGCCACGTCACTGTTCTTTCATTCTATTCCCCGAAAGCCAGACATGTTTTTGCCTGCCCGCTGCCCACGAAATCTGCTGACTCTCATTGCCCTTCTGTCTGCTATCCAACATTCTGCGTTAGTGGCTCAGGACTCAGCTGGAACGAGCGAGAAATCCGGAGTCCAGTTTGATCTTGCATCATTATCAAGTCCACCGGAAGTATTCCCGGCGGACAACATGCAGGTCGAGGGTGTGAAATCGTTTTATTATGCGAGCCCGATGTACAAGGGCAAGCCGACTCGCATCTTTGCTTACTACGGCGTGCCGGCTCAGACGGCCGGTGCCAGCAGCAGCGATCACAAACTTCCAGCGATGGTGTTGATTCATGGCGGGGGCGGGACGGCGTTTGATCGCTGGGTCAAACTCTGGAATTCGCGTGGGTATGCGGCGATTGCGATGGATTTGTGCGGTTGTGTCCCCGTCGGCACGTACGGCAGCTGGCAACGCCATGAATTTGGCGGACCGCCCGGCTGGGATGCCAGTTTTGTTCAACTGGACGATCCCATCCAGGACCAATGGACGTATCATGCGGTCAGTGTGGCGGCTCTGGGGCATTCGCTGATCCGTTCTTACCCGGAAGTGGATGCCGATCGGATTGGCGTCACCGGGATTTCCTGGGGCGGCTACCTCACCCACGGTATTCTATCTGAATCTCTTCGATGAACGTCAATGTGCCGTCAGCTCGCCACATTCCCTGCGCCCCTGACAGGTCTGAGATTGTGATTTGCGTGACAATGCTGTTCCAAAACTCAAACATTCCACATTCCATACAGCGTGCTTACGACCTGACAATTCTCCATGCGACTGCCGTGAGTGGAGGATTCAGCGGTGCGACTGTGATGCGAGCGACGACAACCGACGGTCGCGAATTGGCAATTCGCCGGACGCCGAAATCAGTCTCGCTGCCGCAGGAACGTATCAGGCGGCTCCATGGGTTGCTGAGCCACGTTTCCCGGTCTGGCTACCAACTGATCCCGGTGCCGTTGATGCCCGTGAAGACCGAAACGCAATTCCATCAGGGTGTGCATCGCCCAGCTGTGCCGTGGCTGCAGGAAGAAGACTGTCTCTGGCAGATCGAACCGTGGATGCCCGGCTCGTCGCTGGCAGGACATGAGTTGACAACCCCGCATCTGAAATCTGCATTGATCGCGCTGAATCAATTTCATCATATGGCGACCGAGGCCGTGCGCGTCGTCGGACCAGATGACTGGTTTCTGAACGCGGCACGACCGTCTCCGGCAGTTCTGCGGCGGCTGAATCTTGTTGACGAACTGCAGGCTGGGTTGTTGAAAGTATTGCAGCATCGATTACGCGTCGATTCTGACGAGCGATTTCGCTGTCTCGCCATTCCTGTGTGTGAGGCGTTGACGACCTGGTTGCC
>JANOUN010000547.1:0-2321 GCA_031416875.1 Planctomycetota bacterium
GGATCGAGCGAACCGAATTGTCATTCGCCACCACCTGGGCAGGATTGTCGCGATTATCGAAATCGTTTCGCCGGGAAACAAAGACAAGCGTGGCGCGATCCGCAACTTTGTGAAGAAAACCGTCGACTTCATCCAGGCGGGCGTTCATGTCCTGATAGTCGATCTGTTCCCGCCCACAGTTCGAGACCCGAAAGGGCTGCATAAATTAATCTGGGATGAAATTGAAGACCAGCCGTTTGAGTTACCCCCTGGACTGGATCGGTTGCTGATGTCGTACCAGGCCGGACGCGAAAAAGTGGCCTACATTGAACCATTGGCAATTGGCGACACCATGCCCGACATGCCACTGTTTTTGACGCCTCATCTGCACGTCAAAGTCCCGTTGGAAACGACGTACGGAGCAACCTGGAACGTCCTGCCCAAACAGCTGCGCTCAGCCGTAACGACTGGCAACCTCTCGATGGCTTGAAGAATCAACGCACTGGCCAGGTATCTTCCCTGAGTCGGCGTCAACGCGGGCATTCATAAACTCCGTTTGCAAACGGTTGTGATCGCTGGTTGCGGATATGTCGATGCGGATTCACGCTCGCTGACGTTTCCGGTGAGCGGGGTATCATTGCGACTCGCCGCAGGGAATTCAATCATTCTCGGTGTGTTCAAGAATCAGCCCACTCTGCGATCGCACACGCGGCTCGACAATCTGCATAATGTGGCAGATCACGGTGGCTGGACCGCGTCATGTCGGGCGAAAGAATTGGATCGAATTCACTCTTTTTACTTCAACACAGGAGTTCATTATGGCATGGCGACCATCGGAATGGGTGCTCGAAGGCGAACTGGATAACACGCAGCGTGGCTGGACGATTGGCTGGGTGCGGATTCAGGGACGGGACGAGCCGTTGAAACTGAAGCTTGCCGGAAATTGTCATCCCGATCTCGCGGGGTGGAAGTTTCGCATCGTTCGAATCGACCCAATTCCGGACTGGGCAGAAGAACTTCAACTGGATGGAATCGCCACCGATCAGACGGGAACAATCGGCGACGTCACGGCCGACCAGATGATTAAACACTTCGAATGTTCGCCAACAGAATTCGTCGAACGCAGTTACGCAGGCGACCAACCGGAAACGACCTGGCGAAAGTGCCTGTATCTGGAATGGTTCAGTCACCGCAACGGCCGCGTCGTCATTCAGTCAACTCGACTGGCAGTGGAACGGCTCGGAGAGCGTGCGTTCGAATTGACGGAAGAACAATCCGTCGAACAGGCCAAACAGAACTCAGAAGAGATGAACTACTTCATGTTTCAGATCGGCGACGCCCTGACTGACATCACACCCGAACACGACGAACCGGAACCGCCGGCATGTTGAATCATCATGCCGGCATAGGAAGATACAGATGCCGTTTTGCGCCCGTGCATTCAAAAAAAGTTCGACCGATCATCAGACCCTGGTTCTGACAGGGAGATTCAAGTCTCTCAATGGCGGATTTGCCTCCCACCCTATAGAATCGCGTCAATTGAGGATTAGTTCATGACTTCTGTTGCTCCGAACAATTCCGGCCAATTCAAAGATTCATCTATGAACGATAAGTCTGACGACGGCGACGAGACAGTCTCTGCGGTTGGAATGGATATCGAGCAGACGCTTCATGACAAGGTCAACAAGTGGCGAGGCAAGCTGCTGGATATCGGAAACCGGAACCCGTTGGTGAACTGTTCATTTAATCCGTCGCGGGGAGTGATCGAAATTGTCACGCCCGACTGTGAGACCGTCTGGCGTACACTGGCTGCAGACTCTGAGGCCGGTGCCGATCCGATGCGATTTCCCTGGCGGCGTGAGCTTGTCCCGGCTCCTGCCGAAGAATTGGCAAGAACCGCTTTGAAGATAAGGTCGGCCCGCAAGGGGCACTTTGCTGGCGGACACCAAAATTACGGATTCAGATCCCCATGTTTGTGAACCAGCGACGAATGAACAATCGCCCGTTGTCGAATGGAATCCTTCGCTGAACGAATGTCGGATGTCGCCTGGCCTGCGAAATACGGACCTGCTGACGGAGTTGTCAGATCGGGCGCTTGAACGCAGGTTGAGAACCGTTGACGCTCACGCACGCCTGGCAATGTCGGAGCAGGGCGTGCATGTGCTGTACATCGCGTTCGGATTTCTGAAATGGTTCGAATCCAAGGATAGCCAGGATGAGCGACGCAGTCCGCTCATTCTTGTTCCAGCGGCACTGTCAAGAAAATCGACCAGTGCCGCATGGGAACTCACGGAAGCGGAAGATGACGCAATCGATAATCTGTGCCTGCGGCAACGGCTGCG
>JANOUN010000548.1:0-4640 GCA_031416875.1 Planctomycetota bacterium
CGGAAGGTGGCATGCTGTTTCCAAAGTTTCATATCGACGAAATCAAGAAACAGGAGGCTCGTGACCTGACACGATTTGACCTCGATTACGATCTGCCCGACCATTTCCTCCCCGAATTTCCGCCAGCGATTTTCCTGACCACACGACCAGATCTCGGTGACGTGTCTCAGGGCAAGCTGGTGACGATGGACAATTTCCATGAACTCTTCAAAGACGCCCTGAATCCAAAACAGCTGGAAGGTCTCCGGCTGCTGGTCGCACCGTTTATGCAGCAGCAGTTTAACCAGACAGACGACCGTCGCTCAGTTCGTCCGAGTCGCGGAGTCGCATGTTTCGACTGTCATGCCAACGGGCATACCAATGCTTCGACCCATCTGGCCGGTGACGTTCGGCCCCAGGAATTCCGGCATCGCCTGGATACGCCTTCCCTGCGCGGAGTCAACATTCAGCGATTGTTCGGATCTCAGCGAGCGTTGAAAAGTGTTGAGGATTTCACTGAATTCGAGCAGCGAGCCGCGTATTTCGACGGTGATCCGGTCCTTGCCACAAAAAAGGGCGTCAACATTCTGGAACGCGGCAGTCAGGTCCACTTCATGGCTGAGTTTCAGGAGCTTTTGGACTTTCCGCCCGCGCCCAAACTGAACATTCTGGGCCGGCTGGATCCGACACTTGCCAGCGAATCCGAATTGCGCGGGGAGAAGCTGTTCTTCGGCAAAGCGCAATGCGCGACCTGCCATACTCCACCGTATTACACCGACAACCTGATGCATAACCTGAAGGTCGAACGCTTTTTCAAGCCACAGACAATCAACGGACGTATGGCGTCTGCCGACGGTCCGATAAAAACTTTTCCGCTGCGTGGCATCAAGGACTCACCGCCGTACCTCCACGACGGCCGCCTGCTCACGCTCGACGACACCGTGGAGTTTTTCAACCTGATCCTGGAACTCAAACTGACCGCGAGCGAGAAGACAGACCTCGTGACGTTCCTGCGAGTGCTTTGATCGCCCGACATTTTGCCTCCCAGCGTCGCCATGCTCGCCAGAGCACGGCGACGTAATGTGCGCAGGCCGACAAGAAATCACAAACTGGGAGTACAAGACATAACTTTAAGCGAGGATGTTCCGATGAAACCCGAAAACAATTCCGCTCCTTCGTTATCGCCCGACGCGGGGCAAACATCAAATTCAGCCGACTGGCATGAGCATGAACATGTCTCCGGGCAAACGCAACTTGAGGCGCAGAAACTGGTGGATCTGGTTGGCAGTACGGAACTCGCCAAAAATGCGATCGACATCGTCGGTCAGAGTCAGAGTGCTCCGCCGGGCGACAACAGCGTTCCGATACCGGCCGCAACGGTGAAGCGGAATGATCCGTTTTTGAAGGCGCTGGAAGACTTTGAAACGTCGCTCGAAACACCCGTGATGTCAGGTGAACTGATTGACTGGGTGACCAACGTCAATCGCGCGTTCGAACATTTGGGCATGCTGTTGCGCGACGACGTGCAACGCCAGCATGCCGCCTTGTACGCCACGATCAAGCGGCAGGATCCAGAACTCTCCAGCCGAATCGAGAAGCTTCGTAAGACCGATGAACAACTGGCGCTCGTCGATTTCAGCAGCGTCCTGGGCAGTCTCAAGCAGTTGCAAGTCCGAGCTGAATCGGTCGAACAGGACGAGTTAAAAGGATCGCTGCTTTTAGCGGACGTATTAAAGCAGGCCCTGGCATTTGTGATCGCAGCACGCACGCAGGAGACGGCGATTGCCACTTGGTTCGGCGAGGCATTCAATCGCGACAGTGGGTCTGGTGATTAGGATCCGCGAAGAGATCACTGTCGTGGTTGATGCTGCCAGCATCAATTCGGCTGCTGGCTGCGTCTGTGTGGTCGCTCGGCCTGCCCCGTCTCGGCCGCCTGGCGTCGTCAACAAACAGGGGTAAAGTCAGAAGTGCCGCCGAGCGCCTGAGTCACAAGTCTCGCGGTGAAGAAATTGAAATCAGGAATGCAGAATCTGAATAATCCCAACGCGGCCTTCGCCCACAACCAATTTTCAAAGTCTGGCCATATGACATAGTGTAGTCATTCACGCAGGCAAACAGGCGGCAGAAAAATTGATAGCAGAAAAATGAATCGCAGCAGGACATCAGTTTCTGTTCTGTATTTTTCTGCCCCACATCTTTCTGCCACACCTGACCTGACTTCTGCCAACACACGCATGAAAATCTTCGCGAGTCGAAAAGAAATCAACTGTGAGCAGTACGAAACACGAAAAAACAAATCGCATTTTGAACCACGGATGGCACGGATATCACGGATGAAATCGCGAGAAGGATTGGATTCAAAACGAGGGCAGATCCTGGGGAAGTGAGGGGCTGAAGGTGATTTGAAACTCGCCAGGTCTTTGACTTCTGACTTATCCGTGAACTCCGTGTGATCCGTGGTAAAATCGGCTTCAACGACAGGTGAAGTCTCGGCGCCAAAATCAATACTAACAAGGGCTGAAAGCCCTGGACTCAATTCGAGCTGCCGCTCGGAAACCTGTGGTCCGCTCACGTTGTTCGCTTCCAAAAGATGCGCGCACCGTGCGATTATGAAACAGAGTAAGACTCTAAGTGAGGAGCCCGTCATGCGAGTTTGGATGTTATCTGGCTTAGTCGCCGTCAGCGTCGGATGTACCGCCCATCACGAAGACAAGCAATCGGCAAATGATCCCAGCGCGACTCATGGCAGCCACGGCGAAAAGGCTTCGGCGTCGGACGACAGTCATTCGTCGCACGGAGACTCGGGTGGCCACGAGAGTATGAAAATGAACGCCGTGAGTCGGCGTATCCTGAAGGTCCAGTCCGATCCACAGGAGCCTGAAGCCGGATCAGTGACCAAGCTGACATTACAGATTCAGGGCGACGACGACACGCCGATCAGGCAGTTTGACGTGCTGCACGAAAAGCTCGTGCATTTGATTGTTGTCCGAGACGGACTGGATGAATTTGCACACCTGCATCCGGAAGTGGATTCGGCCGGAAACCTGACAGTCGAGTACGTGTTTCCGAAGTCCGGAATGTATCGACTGTTCGCCGACCACCAGCCAAAAGGAGAAACACCCGGACTAGCGACCGGAGAACTTGTTATCGCGGGTGACGATGAGCCAGCGGCAGCACTCGCGCCCAACACTTCGGATGAAGTCGCGGTAGGCGAGATCAAGGCTCATGTCGCCATAACGCCGGGAAATCAGCAAACGACGGTGCGATTCCATCTCGTCGATCAGGCGGGCAAAGCAGTCGCCGACCTGGAGCCGTATCTCGGCGCGATGGGGCATCTCGTCATCATCAGCGCAGATGGTCGAGAATACGTCCATGCGCATCCGCTCAGTGAAGACAAAACTGCTCCCGACGGAACCGTCGAGTTCGCCGCCCACTTTTCTGAACCCGGGATTTACAAAGCATGGGGCCAGTTCCAACGCGGCGGATCGGTCGTCACTGTACCGTTCGTGTTGAAGCACCATGGCGGAAAACCACACTAAGGAGCCACTGCCATGTTGCCGATTCCTGAGACCATTCCAACAAAGGACGCTCGCGATTCTTTAAACAAGGTGATGTTATGAGCGACCTGCAGATTTCTTCAGGCGATTCCGGCGTATACCTGGATGGCCGGGACACGGCGATCTGTCCGAAAGGCCACCCACCGCTTTCCGTACGCAGTTTTGGGTTGACCGACGCTGGAAAGGTGCGCGCCACCAACCAGGATCAGTTCCTGGTCGCCGTGCTGCTTAAAGCCCTGCAGGTTGAGCACACGAATTTACCCCAGCGGAAAGTGCGGCAGAGTCCCGATCGGAGCCATCTGTTCGTTGTTGCCGACGGTATGGGAGGTCACGCCGGAGGAGAACAAGCCAGCGCCATGGCCATCGACTCAGTGGAGACATTTATTCTGGGGACCTTCAAGTGGTTCGCGGAATTGAAAGAGCCGGGGCAAGACCAGGTGCTGGCTGACTTTCAGATGGCCCTGAGCGAGGCGAACGCCCGCGTGCTGGCCGAAGCCAGGGATTGGCCGGAACTCCGCGGTATGGGAACGACACTCACATTGGCGTACAGTCTGAATGACGTGCTGTTCGTCGCCCATGTCGGTGACACTCGCTGCTACCTGTGTCGCCAGGCGATTCTCTATCGATTGACCCACGACCACACATTGGTGGAAGAGATGGTCCGCAGCGGTACCGTGCCGATCGAAGACGCTGACAAACACCACTTGCGCCACGTCATTACAAACGCAGTCGGGGGTAGTTCAGCCAATCTCAGAGTGGAAGTCCACAAATTGCAGCTCAAGGATAGTGACCGGGTGCTGCTCTGTTCGGACGGACTCACAGGAATGCTTACGGATGACGAAATCAACAAGATCCTTCACACGGAAGTCGAACCGGAAGAGGCTTGCCGACAGCTTGTCGCGCGTGCCAACGAAGCGGGAGGCCGGGACAACATTACTGCCGTCGTCGCTGATTTCTGCATCGCAGCCTCGCCTGCGCTGCGCGCTATGAAGGACCAGTGTGAGCCCAGCACCGAGAGCCAAAAAGGAGGGCGCCTCGGATGAAGCAAACACCACTGGCCGAGGAGATTCAAAACTACGCCCAGAACATCGTCGATACGGTGCG
>JANOUN010000549.1:0-2981 GCA_031416875.1 Planctomycetota bacterium
TTGCTGGAATCGACCTGGATGACACGATCTTTGTAGCGGCCTTCAAAGAAGGTGTCGCCCTGAATTCGTTCCAGCAACTGCGTCGCGTGAGTCGTGTCACGAGCGATCACCAGCACAAAGGGCTTCACGATCGGCTGATCCGTGTCGCGGGCATAAGTTTCCAGCTGAACTTTCACCTGTTCATGCAGCCGAACACCATCTTCCAGCTTGATGCGATCGATCTCGTCGTGAGACAAGCCAGCGGGACTGAAATCTTTCCGCGTAATCACGGCAGGTTCCTTCACGAACTCGTCTGCCATGGCTCGTGCCAGAGGGTAATCCAAAACAACATTCTTGAACGGAATCGCCCCTTTGGAAGTTTCGACAAAGGGCGTTGCCGTCAGCTCAAGACCCAGCCTCGGTCGCAAATCATTAATCGCCCGTGCACCGGCAGAAGCCCGGTATCGGTGAGATTCATCCATCAGCATGACCAAGTCACTGAGCTTGCTGAGATATGCAAAGTAGCTTTCGCCGATATATTCGCTCAGCCTCTTGATGCGAGGTGACTTTCCGCCGCGAACCTCGCTGGTGATTTTTGCAATGTTGAAGATGTTGATCTTGCAGTCATCCGGCTGATCGTAAAGCGTGCGAGCTTGGGATTCATAGTTGTCGCCAGTGATCAACACTGGCGGATTAATTGCAAAATCTGTGATTCCTTTGAACACATACTTTGGCGTGTTCGGGGTAAAGTCTGTGATCAGCTTGTTGTAAATTGTCAGGTTCGGTGCCAGCACGAAGAAGTTGCGAATGTTGTGTGCCAGATACAAGTAGGTAACGAATGCTCCCATGAGCCGAGTCTTGCCGACGCCAGTGGCCAACGCAAAACACAGGGACGGAAATTCTCGTTCGAAATCCACCACTCCAGGATACTCGGCCTGAATCGCCTCAAGGGCTTCGTCTCGAGAAATTTCTTTTGTGGGCGGGCAGATTTCGCAAACCCGGGCCAGGATTTCGAGGGAATCGCGTTGAGGCGGACGCAGACTCAGGCGACCTGTGATACTGCTAACATGACGATTCATGTATCACTTCCTTTGCGGCGGTTTTGAATTCTGCGACGATCGGGTTCCAGAGCGGCTTTCAATTCGCTCTCCGTCGGCAGGTGCAGTTGATAACGACTGGCGAAAATCTTTTTTTGCTGATCAGCGGCCAGTGTGTATTTGATGACCGTATCATTCTTGTCCGTACACAGGATCAGCCCCAATGTCGGTTGATCACCCGTGGTTCGCTTTTCCTGATCGTAATAGTTCACGTAGAGCTGCAACTGCCCAAGATCCTGATGTGTCAGCTTGCCGATCTTGAGGTCAATCAACACATAGCATTTCAAAACGATGTGATAGAACACCAGGTCAATGTAGAAGTGATCGCCTTCGAGTGTGATCCGCTGCTGCCGATCGACGAAAGCGAAGCCTTTGCCAAGTTCCAGCAGGAACGCCTGGAGATGATCGATCAGAGCCTTCTCAAGATCCGACTCAACCAGCCGCGTGGATTCCGGTAATCCCAGAAATTCGATGACCAGCGGATCTTTGAACACGTCCGCTGCCGTCTGAATCTCATGGCCCTTTGTCGCCAGACGCATCAGACCTTTCTTGTCTTTGCTTTTTGCAAGTCGTTCGTACAACAGGCTGTTGATCTGCCGTTCCAGCTCGCGAGCGGACCAGTGATTGCCGATGGCTTCAATTTCGTAGAATGCTCGGATATCAGGGCGATCGACCCGCATCAGGTGCCTGTAGAGTGACCATGAAAGATTCGGATGCAACTGGCCCGGTTTCCAGGATTCTCCACGCACTGCGTGGAGCATTGAGAACGTATCAGAAACAGTTCGATCAGGCCCCATCTTTTGAGCTTCTGGCACGCTGCCGGTTGTCATGGACTTCCTGCGGGGTGCCTCTGTCTGTGCTTCTGGCAATTCTGTAGACGGTGTATACAGAATTTGCCGATCCAGCAGCTCTGGAAACTCAAGGTAGAATCGGCGAAACAGCGAGAGTGATTCCGCTGAAAAGCCTCGGCCGAAGTTCTCGGACAGACGTTCAGACAGTTCCTGAATGAGCTGTTTGCCATAGCCCGCCCGTTTCTTTCCCTGCTGTTCCTCTTCCACAATCTCACGGCCGATCAGCCAGTTCGTCACCACCTGAGTCGTGTTCACCGTGCGTGCGACATGGCTGCGTGCCGATTCCAGGATCTCGCGAATCCGGGAGTAGACGGGATCAGATTTCAAGCTGGCAGACTTCGGTTTTTTTTCATGCGTCGGCCTCGTCGTCATCGAACAAGCTGGTTCGCTGCTTCTTCGGAGGCTTTGGCAGGTTTTCCACCTTGAGCGAATAGTCGTCGTGGCCCCATTCGCATTTGTGCTGAACAGCACGAGGAATTTTCTTCACCGTCAGATTCGGCCATCGATCCGCACCCCCTCGGAAGGCACTGCAGAGGACCAACAGAGTACGCTCAGAGCCAACCTCTTCGGACAGCTGATTCAATTGTTCGACGCTGAGCGTCTGGGTAGTGCAATAAAGGAAGTCTGTTTCTGTGCTTAGGCCCTGCATCCAGAAGATGCTGTCGCTGGGTTCATAACGAAACCCTTCCAGCTTGCAAAGTGCTTCAGCAAGCATTGCAGCATTGAAGTCTTTGCTGATCACCCAGCAGTCCCATTTGTCCTTCATCAGCAGACTGGGAGCCAGTTTGAAATACCGAAACCCCCCGCCGCCTTCCCAGCCGGTAGCTTCAGTGACGCCACCGGGATCTTCGCCATCGATTACTTTCTTCAGACGCGGGATAATGTGGGTGTGGCAATGTTCGCCGAGTTCAACCATGATCCAGCGGCGGCCCATCTTCTGCGAGACGGCACCTGTGGTGCCGGAGCCTGCAAACGAGTCAAGAATAAGATCGCCGGGCTTCGTCGCGATCTGCAGAATTCTTTCGATCAATCCTTCGGGCTTCGGTGTCTCGAA
>JANOUN010000550.1:0-4812 GCA_031416875.1 Planctomycetota bacterium
CCGTTTTCGGTGATCATGATTCTGAAGGGACCTTTTTCCGCCTTCTTCAGAATATACTGCGAGTTCAGCGTCGGCTTATTCATGCCCATCGCAGACATCAGCTTGTTGCGAGACCAAGGCACCAGATAAGCTGTGACCGCAGCGACAATCGTCAGCAGCAGCAGGATCATGATCGGGGACTTGCCCGAGCGCGTTCGTGGAATTAATCGGAGCATCCTCAGAGACCTTCTTCTAGTTCTGTGGTTGCGAATTGGGAAGAACGACACCGGGAGTCATTGCAGGAGGGACAATTTGATCATCCTGCAAATGGTTCATCTGCAGGTAATAGGGATCATCCCAGACTCCGCGAGGATCAAGCTGCATGATACCCATGTTGACGAAGATGTTAAGCCGATTTGTCTCATAAGTCACCCAATCCGCCGCAAGTGCGTTTTGAGCGCGCAGGACCGAATCGAGGGCCTGTAAGAGGCTCAAGGCATTCGTCTGGACGGCTCCCGAAGCCTGTAAAGACGCACTGTCGTACTGCAAGGCCGCGTTTCTGACTGCCGTGCGATCGATTTCCAGGCGGTATTCCTGGACCTGCAACTGCCGCCAGCTCTGGCGGATGTCCCGTTTGACCTGGTCTTCAAACAGCATATACGCTCGTCGTTGTTGCTGAAATGCGATCAACGAGATGCGGTAAGTGTTTCGTTCGTCAATCTGATCCAGCGGCGTCGTGAATGCCAGACTGGCCGAGTGATTGCTCCCCGTGCGCCTGTTGTTGCCGCTCAATCCTTGCTCCCCCTCGAATCTCAGGTTCATTGTCGATTCCAGGGCATTGGCTGCGATTTCCATATCGCGGCGGGCATCCATCACCTGCGCACGGCTGTTCATCAGGTCGTGTCGATTTTCCAGGCCAATCTCCGTGACTCGCTCAATCTCGGGAAAATCCAGTGAATCATCCAGCGCGAACCGATTGATGGCAATCCTTTCAACACGCAAACCCGCCTGAAGAACTTCCAACTGCTGTGCCAGACGCAGCAGATAGTCGTCTCGCAGAATTCGGGCGGCATCTCGTACCTCGGACAGGAACGCGCCGACCGTGTAGCTATCCGCTTCTGTTCTTGTTCCGGTGCGAGGCAGTTCCGCCCATTTGTCGGGTAATTCGGAACTTTCGATCAATCCGTTGGAATCGCTGTCGAGCTTATTCAGGATGCCGTCCTGAGACTCGACGTCAATGAGTTGCTTCAGCATGTCCAGCTGGTCGGACCCAAAAGCAAAGTCCCGTTCCGCAAGTTCAAACGTAGCCTTGTCCTTTTCAAAATTCCGATTCAGGCGAATTCGTTCCTCTTCGTTGCGGAAAAAGCGATGATGGGGACGACTGGCCGTCCAGTCGTCTTTCGTGGCATCCAATAAGTCGTGGACCGGCTGGAAGTCATTCCTTACGGCGGTGATCCCGAAATCATTCAATTCATCCCGCAGTGATCCCAGACCTTCCAGGTATTGCTTGAGCGTGGCAAAATCCGGTGCAGGGTCGGCTTGATCATCGCCAAGATCCGGAAGCAGTTCTGCTCCCAGGTTTTTCTGAAGATCTCGCATCCGTCGCTCAAGATCAATCAAATCCCAACTGATCAGTTCAAACGGGTCAAGTCCCCTCTCGTTGATTTCAAGCTGCACATTCGGTGGCAACCCGAGGAATATCTTCAGGAGGTCCTCCTGATCTGCCAGGACTCGTCGGTTGCTCGCGAGATTCGCCTGGGCCTGGTTCAGACGGTCCAGGAGCTGGTACGACGCAAGCCCTGTCGCATCCTGATTCTTCCAGGCAATCAACTGCTGTATGGCACTCTGGTAGGCTTCGTCGCCGGACAGACTTCGTAACCGCTGTTGATTTTCTTCCGTCAGTGGACCTCTCCATTGCAGCCACAGGCCGTCGTACTGGAATTGAGATTTCAGATCGTCGGGAATATTGAGATCCACTAAAAAGTTTTCAAGCTTTTCGTGAACCTTGCCTGGAATGCGCGAATCCAGCGCTTTTTGCTTTTCATACTGTTCTTCCAGCTGCCGGATGTTGTTGATGGCGTTCAGGATCGTCTGGCGTTGCAGCAGCAGGTTCAGGTATCGTGTAGAAAGATCCACAAACAGCGTTTGTCGAAATCGAGCGACTGTTCTCGCATCGTAGAGGACGTTGCGTTCAGCCTGAGTCAATGGTTCAAGGGCAACTTTACGACCCGCCTGAAACAGCAACGGCTGAGTCACGGCGTAGCCGAGCCTCGGTGCCGGAGTGCCTCCGCCCTGCCCGAAAGTCCAGGTGACCGTGTTGGCCAGTTCCACCGCCAACTGACCACCTGCCGGAAGCACCTGACTGACGCCGAAAGCAGCGGCTGAAACGCCGCTGGCCGGGCCGTTCCCTCTCGTGGTGGCTCCGACATCGGCAAATGGTTCCCTGCCCGCAATTCCCAGAAAGCGAACTCCCAGCGCATAACGCTGCTGCGTCAGCGCGAGCGCGCTCAGGTAAAGTTCTTCAAGATTACTCTGATAATCGCGATTGTGAATATATGCCAAATCCACCAGTTCAGGCAGCGCGACATCCACCAGCTTCACGGCGGAATGCCCTTTGACCGGGTCCATGCCGTTCATTTCAATGCCGTACGAATCCAGCCATTGCGGATTTTCGATCGCAAAGGCGGTGCCCAGCTTGTGCCAGCTTTTATATCCCTTCCGCCCATTCACACAGTGCATAAATTCATGGGCTGCCGGATCGTCCGGCGGCAGCGGTTCTTTGTCGGGATCATATGGATCGTAGAACCGACTGCGCTGATCGGGCGTGAGATTCACACGCGGCAGCTGCCAGTGAGGGTTGTTAAGTTTCTCCCCGATCGCGTTATAGGAATCTGTGTCTGCCTGCTTACGCCAGAATTGGCGCGAACAGCCGGACAGCGATGGAATTCCCATCGCTCCCAGAATCAGCCACGCCATGTATCGCCGTGTTTTGAGTTGCATCGATCGCACCAGCATCCTGCTGCTCTCCAAAATCCTGTAGCTGCTAATCCCCCCGGGGCATGCGGGAATGCTTCGCTCAGATTCTTGCAGGTGAATCTTCGCGAAGCCCTTCAACGTGGATCTCTGTCGCAATGCGGAAGCTGGTGATGCTTCGGTATTGCGAAATGCCGTCGATGACGGTTGGAATCAGAAATCACAAGTTGCCGAGAGAACGTCGTATACGGATACTTCCGGTTTCGACAGTCGCTCGTCCTGTGCTTGATCTGTCACACGGTCTCGTCAGCAACGGCAGCAGAATCGCTACATACTGCACGAACCGACCGCTACGATCGACAGAGCTGATCCCGTGCGTCGAAACGCAGCAATCGATACAATCGCTACAGCTTCACGCAGCGCAGCACCGAAGGAAAAGTCACCGCAATCGGAGTCTTTTCGGCGGATGGGTCCATTCGCGGTTAAAACTCTGCGTTCGACAACCCTTCTGAGACGCGTGATTCGGGGTTACTCATGTTTCCCGTGAGCTGCGGCCGGTTCGGACTGCAGGGTCGTCATATATTCGACAAGATCCCGGATCTCCACACGCGTCAGATTCTTGGCGATATCCTGCGGCATCCCGGACTGCCCGTTGGCCCGCTCATCGATGTCATCCTTCGCCACGGAAATCAGGGCACCGGTCGGCGTCATGAGCTGCACAACGGAATCGTCGTCACTTTTAAGGATGCCCGAATGGATCCGGCCTTCCATCGTCACGATGATTACTGTCTCAAAGCCTTTCGCGATTTTTGCACTGGGATCGACCATGGCTTCCAGCAGATAGTTGCGATCCTTTTCTTTGCCGATTTTTGACAGATCAGGGCCGACCTCGCCTCCGCTGCCGACAACCTTGTGGCATCTTCGACATGACGCGGCACTGCGACCAAAGAACAGCGATTTTCCGCGTTCGACGTCGCCACCTTCAAGGCACTCATTCCACAAACCCAGCAACGTGCCGCTTTCCTGCTGCCGCTTTCGAAACTCAGCGACGGCCGCTTTCAGTTCCTCTGAACCGCGCACTTCCGCCGCACTGATCAGATCCAACACGGCTCCGCCCGAAAACTGTTGTGACTTCAATCGATCAAAGGCGTTCAGCAGAGCTGCCTGAGACTCTTCAGTCCGGATCGGACCCAGCAATCGCAATGCCGTCTGCCGGGCTTTCAGACTGCCACTATCGAGCAACTCCCTCAGTCGAGGCACTGCGTTCTGCGGTTCACGCAGAGTCACAATCTCGACCGCAGCCAGGCGCACAGATTCCGACGGATCCCTGAGTCCGGCCTGCAACACTGCCGGGACATCCGGCGACAGTTTCGACATCGCACGAAATGCGGCGGTCCGCAGTACGTCATCCATGTTGGTGTCATGCAGAATGGCCTGCAATGCCGGGACCATGTCTTCAATACCGAGTTCCGTGGCGAGATCCACCGCCTTTTGTCGCAGCTCCGCCGAGCCTGCCAGCATCCCCGGAAGGTGAGGACTGACGGCTTGCTGCAGTCCCTGCACTTCGCGCGAGTGCAATGGGCGCCAGCGGCCTGTGACAGTGTCGAGATTCTGTGGCTTATTCCATGTCGCCAGCAATTGGGCGGCGACTGCTCTCACGGCCGCCGAGTAGTCTGCTCCGGCTGCGATGCGTGCCACTGCGGAGGCATCATCGGCAAGCCCGCGACGGTAGCCGGCATTCATGCTGCGTCGCAAGGTGTTGTCATCAAGGCCAGGCGTTCCCAGCAGATCGGCCAGGGCAATCTCCGCGGCTTCGATCGGTTCATCGTTGATCGCTCGCGCGGCTTCGGCGACCAGCGA
>JANOUN010000551.1:0-6428 GCA_031416875.1 Planctomycetota bacterium
ACTCTTGTCGTGCCCCACATGAATTTTGCTTCCCAGCCAGGTGGAACACACTAATGGAATGATGGTGACAACGGCAACAAACATCAGCGTCACGCCAATCACACTGCACCAGCCAAAGTCCTGCACCCACACGTTGTGCGCGAATGTAGTCAAGTTTTTCCAGTTCATCGACCACATGCCGCATGGCTTTCGCACCGGCGGGCGTGAAAAAACGGGGCGACTGAACAACGATGACAGCGTCCGAAGCCGACAAACTCACCGGATCAACGTTCGGTATCGTACGAACTGAAGTGTTGTCCTTGTTGCTTCTGCGGTTCGTGTTGAACCTGTTGTTCGTGTTGCTTCTGCGGTTGGTGTTGCTCGCAGGTGAATCCTCAGTTTGTGGCGTGACAAAAAACTGCCGCACCCATTCAGGTCGAAAATGTCCAATCACAGAAAGCAATGTGATCAAGAGCACAGCCAGAAGAGTGGCCAGGCGATGATCCACAAGCCAGACCATGCAGCGGTCAAAGGCAGATTTCATAAAGGATTACCTGTTGCCGTTTCTCGATGTCCTGCGGTTGTGCGCTGTACTACGAATTCGACTGTCCGAGATTCGCTTGTAGTCCCGGCTTTAGCCGGAAAACGGGGTGAATGTTGATTGCGGGGCAGGCTGGATTTCCGCCTAAAGGCGGGACTACGAACAAAATGAGACAGTCGAACTAACGTTCTGGATTTGCGCAGGACGAGGAAGTTTTGTGCGGCGAATATCGGATGCAGTCGCCTTTCCAATCGCAGTTTTTTGACCGCGGATTTCGCTGATGGTACCGATGAGTCACAGTGTATTTATCTGTGAAATCCGCGAAATCCGTGGTTGAAATCTCTTTCACGCTCTTCCTTGGGTTGCGCGCAAAGCCCACACTCGGTTATTTTTGTCCATCCTGCGGGATTCTGTTTTCTGCCACGGCGCGAACTTCATCCAGCGTCGCCACATCATCACCGTCATGATCAAAGCGGTGGAATGTACCCCGCACGGCAATGGGCAATTCACCCCTCGACACGACGCCATCCCCGTTTGCATCCAGCCGGGAAAAATAGTCATCGACGAACTTTTGAACCTTGGCCTCTCGCGCTTTCGAGCTCTCGGGACTCAGCGAATTCCCGGCAACGACCGGTAACTCTGTGGTCGGTGCAGGCTCCAGGGGTTCCGCAACTTCCAGAAATGCGACCGCCATTTCCTCCCACGTCTGATCACCCCAATTCACCCACTGAGATGGATCAGGATTGAACGGGTTGGCCGCTGAATTGTCGAACGTCACTTTAAATCGCAGGCTGTCGATCGTGTCCAGATTCAGCGGTTCCGAGAAGACATACGAATGTTGCCAGTTGAAGTCGTAATGCGGTACATGCACTAAGGTTTCCGTCTGACCGTCGTGATCCGCAAACAACTGAAACGTCTTGCCGCGCACATGCATGTGCGGAGCGACGCCAAGCAAGCGGCCACCCTTCGGCAGTGAGCGAACTTTCCCGGTGACTTCGTGATTCGCCGCGTACGGGGGAATTTCAAACTCCTGATCAATGCCAATCAGTGTCACCACTTCATGGGTCACCTCTTCCGGCTTGCCGAACACGATACCAACTTTTGTCGTGTCTTCATGAACCGAGCCGTTGGCCGTGTAGTGCATCTGAAACACAAGCCGTGATCCCGCCGGAATCTTGCGAGCATGTCCGGGAGGCATCTTCACCAATCGCTGGCCCGGCACATAAGCCGTCAGCCAGCCGATGCCCCGAAATTCAGATCCGTCCGGTGGCCGAATGAAAACAATCGCGTGATGCACCACCGCTCGATTGCCGGGAATGATCTGCGCTGCCGTGACCCACTGATCCTCAGTAATCTTCGGATCGACAACGAAATACTGATATTCAATCATCCCTTCCGTTGGCACGACATAAGGGCGGTCTCGCATGGTTACGACAAGATCCGGTTCACCGCCCATCTGCCATCCCTGCGAGTATGCGACAGGTTCCGGCAGATCAGCGACATCGCCTTTCGGAGTTCCCGCCGCAACCCAATCCCGCAGTACCTGTTTGTCTGCTTCCGGCATCTCACGCGCATTCGCGAAACGGCCGTACTTCGGATCGGCATGCCACGGAGGCATGCGTCCGTTGTCGATCACTTCCAGAGATGTGTCGGCCCAGCCAACAACGTCTTCATAGGCCTCCAGCGAAAACGGACCAATATCACTTGTGCGATGACACTCCAGGCAGTGTTTCTGCATGATTCGGCTGATGTCTTTGCAATACGTCAGGGATGAGGATGTCGCAACGTCCGCCGGAGCGGTCTTGACCCTTCGTACCTTTCCAATCAGGCAACCGACTGCATCCGCGTTTGCAACCGACACGGCCTTCCCGGCCAGCGTTTCTTCAATCGCAATTCGCAGGTCGTCGCGGGTCGCTGCGGTTCGAGTCACACCCGGTTCGTACTGATCATCAATCCGACCTTGATAGGTGACGGACAGTCGATGATCCAGCACAAAAACTTCGGGCGTGCGTGTCGCTCCGAAACGATCGGCCACGACATTGCCTTCGTCGCGTATCAATGGAAAAGACAGCGACTGACGCTGCAGGTACTGGCGAATGTCGTCGCTTGTGTCGTGAAAATTACTGTTGATGCCGACAAACTCCACGCCGCGATCCCGCAACTCGTCGGCCATTTGGGAAAGTCGCACGCTGTACAACTGCACGAGCGGGCATTCGGTGCCAAGGAAGCAAACGACCGTCACCCCGCTGTCCGCTGGCGAGACATCAACGGTTTCTCCGTCCAGTGTTTTCAGTTCGAACGCATGTAACTGCTCATTTGGCGGCACGGCAACCGCTTCATCTGATATGGAGGTGTTCTGTGCTGCAGCCAACAACAAAATGAAGCAGCAGAATCTTGTGAAAGACATGGGCAAACCCGAAAATCGTACGTCAAGACTGGAAAATGCGACTCTGTTCAGCAAACGTTCAAGACTTTGTCATCGTGAGAAGATTTCTATGGCGAGCGGGATGCGTCAGCTTCCCGGTACTTTGCGATTCCAACTCGTACGGGAATCGCATACCAGCGGGCTGACGCCCGCCGCTCACCTTTGGGTTGCGGGCGAAGCCCGCGCCAAGAGAATCTGGTCCTGGAGGCATTGTAGCACGGTCCGACGGTACGAACGACTGCCTGTCCGCAGGCGAACGAAATTCTTAACGCCGCTACACGCGATGTGCCACGACGATTGTCGCTCGGCCGGAGATTCTGGCGAAAAATATCACGCGCGGGGCTGCTGTGCCTGTGGGAAGCTGTCGTCGGACCGTGTCGGCATTCGTGGGGATGCGCCGGCATTTGACTTCGTAGTGCGTCGATGGCGCAGATCGCAGATGCTGCCTGAGATCCTTCACATTTCCTGAAAGCACCGCTTCGATCCGGAACGCCGTGACGAAGCCGGATGTCACACATTCAGAGCCCGTGAGATACTCCTCTTCCGCGTCGAGGCGCTGCATCGAATGCTGTTCTGCCATCACATCGATCAGCCCCGATCTCACAATCGCGGGATCGGGATCGAAAATGTATTCTGCCGCTGCTGGAACAACATTGGTCCATGCTGAAAGCGGATCAGCGCTGATCGATTCGCCCGTGGGCAGCGCGGTTGCTCGAAAGGTGTGTTCACCAGCCAGACTTCCGAACCAGACGGTGGCTTCGCGACATTCGCCTTTCAGACTGACGAGTTCAATTTCACAACCGGGAAACTTCTGCAGAAAATTGCTGGCCGGACTGATCTTGATCCCGCCGCCTGCCGCAGTGCGTGTCAACTGCTGCATCCATTCCAGACTTGGCTGATAGAGTTCCAGGCGTTTCGTGGGGCGATCGCGTCCTGATCGACGATCAGGATCGACATGCACAATTTTATCAGACCAGTCGAGGCTCGTCACATCGGCGCATTGCGTCCGGAGATGTTCTGACCGATTCCAGATCGCGGCATTCCATTCGGTTCGCAGGCACATCGCTGCGGACGTATCGATCGCGGTGACCTGCGAGTGCTCCGCAATTGCCGCAGCGTCCACACCAATTCCGCAACACAGGTCGAACACATTGGCGAACTGTGAGAACCGTCTGGCTTTATGCGTCGCCACTTCCCGTGCCGTGGACTGCTCCAAACCGACGCGCGTCAGCCACAACTGATGAGCAATTGGCAGCAAGTCTGCCGCGCGCTGCCGGGCTTCATGCACAGACAACGCCGCTCGGACGAGTTCGTCGTCGAATGTTTCCCTCAGCTTGCGCTGGCTGCTGAGTTCTGTCGGTGTGCTGGCAGATATCGCTGCAAAAATCTCCGGACAGTCCTTCAGCCGCCGCAACAGAAAGGATTCTTCGTCCGCATCAAAATATGTCTGATCCATCATCCACCGGATTTCTTTTTCATGCGAACGATTCCGTCCCAATCGGCAGGCGCTTTGCGATCGTGCTGCGTAATTAACATGGAAAGGTAGTCCTGAGCACGGTCTTCAGCCGGCATTCGATGCAGGAATTTCCACGCTTCTGACCACTGCCCAGCAATAAACAACGCGACACCTCGTTCGAAATCTGCGAGGTGCTGATCCGTGAGCGACGGACTGCGAGATTCGGGCGGCACAAGTTCACTTACCCGCAGCGTGCGCTCCATACCATACGGCAACACCTGCAACAACCGCCGCACACGCCCCTCGTCCTTAGGAAGTTTCTCACGAATCTGCTTGTCCAGGAATTCATCGATCAGCACTGAAACATGCAGTTCGCGCGTCATACTTTCCAGGCGACTGGCAAGGTTGACGACCGGCCCGAACACGGTCACTTTGACCTGTTCCCGCGTTCCGATCTTCCCGGCGACCGCACGTCCATGAGCGATGCCAATACTGGTTTCAAAATCTTTCAGCGGATGATCAGGGTCCGCCTGAGCCTTGCTGAATTCTTCCCGAATCGCCAATGCCGCGCGGCAGGCATTCAGCGGCGCTTCTTCCGACGCGATCGGCCAGCCCCAGAATCCGAGCGCCGCATCGCCCTGAAAATCGCCGGTGACACCGCCGAAACGCAGAATCTGACTGGTCATCACTTCCAGGGCCAGACTGACCCGTTCCAGCAGTGCGGTCAGGTTATCGGATTCTTCTTCGGCCCGATGACTGAAGCCGCGCAGATCACAGAATAACACAGTCACATCGCACTCACGCGGTTCCAGCATCGAGGTGTCAAGATCCCGACCCAGCGCTTCCAGAATGGGCGGCGAAAAGAATTGACGCAGGCCGGACTGCTGGCGTTCCAGCCGACGCTGTCGTTGCAGTGATCCGACAATATCCGCAATGAACTCCGTAAACTTGATGTCGGCATGTAACCGTCGTTCATTGGCACTCGCGGCCTCCGGCAAACTTCGGCCCGTGACATAGAAAGCGCGGTCGCCCGTCACGTCGGGGAACGGTGTGCAAAACGCCCAGCCGTAGCCTGCCACCTGAGTGTACTGCTCGGTGTTCGTTTCGGTGTTATCCCAGATGTGCAGAATCGTGGTTTGCTGGTCCATGGCATTGGAAATCAAGCGCACACTGGGCTGCATGAGCATCCCTGTTTCGAAACGCTGCTCCTGATGAAATACGCGCGGCCGCAACGTGTCAGAAAGTCCCACGATGGCCACCCCGTCGGCGTTCTGAACTCCGGCAAGCAGGAGGCTGGCCAAACGAATGTGCAGATCGCGTTCCACTCCGGATTCACGGATCACCGCCGGCAGACTTGTCAGCACCTCAATCCGCTTGGCGGCATCGTCATAGCGAACTCGCTGGAGTTGTTGACGATCAATCGTCAGTTGCTGGACAGGTTGCCGACCTGGCGAATCGCTCTGAGTCACCTGCTGAACTTCAAACCGTGTCGAACCAATCACGAAGGCATCGCCCGAAGCAAGATTTGCCTCGGACACGAGCGAGCCATCAACGAAGACGGGATTCGATGTGTCGGCCAGTTTGCGGAGTGTCACGCCGTCCGCTGCGGCATGCAGCTCCACATGGCGACGTGAAATACGTTCGTCCCAATCGGTGTGCAGATTCGCATCATCGCCGCGTCCGAGAACGTACGTGTCACCGCCAACGAGCAGAAACTCGCGATCCAGGCGGCGTCCGTTGTGAAATGCCAAAAGACGAAACATGATTGAGGACCAGGTCGGGTTTTGCCCGCGAATAGCGCGAATGGGCGCGAATGAAGTCAACAAAACTATTCGCGTTTATTCGCGCCATTCGCGGGCGGTAGGTTTAATTCTTGTGTGCAGTGAATCTCGACATGATGTCACAGTTACCGATGGCCAGCGCCTCATGGTGCCTGGTTTAGGTGAGCGGAACCGCGCTAGCGGTCTGTTGAGTTAGTGGTTTTTGGGGCTCATGGTCATACCAACCCGAAGCGCCAGCGAGGAATT
>JANOUN010000552.1:0-1652 GCA_031416875.1 Planctomycetota bacterium
CACCCCCGTGAAGCCAAGAATGTCCGTACATCCGGCTGAAGGAAGCCGGTACCCGATGCCACCTGCCAGAGATCGAACGAACTTCCCGAATTCACCTCGATTACCGTCGGACCTTCTGGAGTGACAGCGACATCCAGTGAATTGAAGGCGACCGGAGCGAAGATGCGGGCTACCCTCTCATTCAATTGGCGTACGTCTTGCCACATTGGCAGTTGCAGTCCGGCGTGATCGTTCAGTACAACCTGGTCCAGCCCGGTACCCTTCACAACACGCACAATCCTGCCGGTATCGACGTCCAACTGAGCAAGCATGTTGCCTGCGCGCCAGAAATTGTCGGCAATGTTGTCCCCGGTTGCGATCTTCAGAATGGCAAAGGGCGTGAAAACGCCGTCGGAACTTACGAAATTGATCAAGCGGATGGTCGCCAGTTTTTGAGTCAGCGGCGACAAATCCGGATGGTTGCCGACGATGGGCTGGAAGAGATAGGCGTTACGCCCAAACAGCTGCGAGACAAGTTCGATTGAATTCAGGCGCGTGCCATCGTGGAGTGTAGCGGCTTCGCCATCGAAACTCGAGATGAGGCTGGCGCCGAAGCTTCCGAGCTGGTCGTTGGGCTTGACGAACATCGGGTAAGTCCGGCACGCGGCGAGGAAACTTTGCAGGTCCTCCACGTTCCGGGATACGGGGGTGTTGCCGTAACTCCGCTGCGAGGGGTCAAAGACATGAAGAATATCCGGACAATTCAGATTGCACTGCTTGAGCAGCGAATGGTTGAGCCACTTGTCCTCGGTTGCGGCGCGCCAGTGAGGGTTCGAACAGCGGTCACAGATCGTCCAGTGAATGGAATCCGAAATGAAGGCGCGGCGTTCGTCATCCGTAAATGACGGCTGGTACAGCCGGTAACGGAAAAAATCATGGATGTTGAGCCGTCCATCGCCGCGCGACAGCCGCCAGAACCCCGAAATGATGCCAGGCAGCGTCGCACCGCCGTCGTGCAGCGCTTTTCGGAACAGACCTCCCAGCTCAGGTTTTCGGGACCAGGTTTGACGGTCGAGCGCTGCCCTGCTGCCGGCCGATTGCGGCGAAAACTCGCTGTAGAGCAAAATTACACTCCGAATTCAGGCAGATACGCCAGCACCACGGCAAGGCCCGCCAAGGTGATTGGGAGCCCATAGGGAACGGCGTTCTCCTGCGATTTCTGAACCATGTTCTTGATGAAACCGGGCCAGCCGCTGGCTTGCACGATATGGTTTCTGCTCCGCAGCTGTTTCAAAACGATGACGAACAGAGCGGAAAATCCGGAGAGCAGGACCATGAAAGGAAGTAACCCTTGTGGACCCATCCACAGCGAGACGGCCGACAAGAATTTCACATCGCCGCCTCCCAACCATTTGAGTTTCCAGAAAACCAGGCAGATCAAGAGCACGGCGGCGGCGAGCCCAACATGGAGCGTCGCCAGCGGCACGCCAAGTTTCAAGATTGCGAACGGAATGAAAAGTGCGGCTAGCCCATAGGAAACGCGATTGGGAATTGTATAACTCAACACGTCGCGGATCGCGCCGTAGATCATTCCGAGACAAAACAGAAATCCGAACCCGGCTGTCAGGATGGCACTCATTCTAGGTCCTGCTTTCGATCTTCGGGGCTGCGAA
>JANOUN010000553.1:0-2212 GCA_031416875.1 Planctomycetota bacterium
TACTGGCTTCGCGAAAACGCCGAAACCATCATCCGCTTCCGGGCATGGATCAAAGCAGGAAGAGCCGAAGAACTCTTCCTGCAAACAACTTACGTCACACCGGAACTTGCCGTATGATGCCGACAAACCGCGAATCCGCCCGCGAAGAAATCGCGACGTGTGGTGGGAGGTATGGGGTGATCGGGCATATAATAGGTTTGATGGACAAAATCTTCGTTTGACCCGACGCCAGTCTCATATCCTCGCCGCTGCCGGTCTGTTGATTTAGTCCGAATTCCACGTGGGCCAGGCTTCCAGCCTGGCATCGATTGCAGAAAACTCCACGTTTTTTGGACAGCAATGACAAGCTGGAAGCTTATCCCACGATTAAAGCACCAACCCGCTGAGACGGGTCAAACAAACTGATTCAATCAACATAGAGGAAAGCGGCGGAATTCAGGATGGTGTGACAGTAAGTCTTGAGCGCAGCGTGTCGATCTCCCTGCCACTCGGTTTGAAGCTGATTCAGAGCTTCGATCCCGATGCGGCGTTCGATGTCGCTCGGCAGTCGATTCAGAGCGAGTTGATAAACAGTATCGACCTGCTCCGCGGCAGGATCAATACTTTCGGACTCCTGGCTCGACAGGATCGCCTGCACGCGATTGGCGAAAGCAGCGGCCAGCTCGCGCACGTGTGCGTTGTTCATCATCATCAGCGATTGTGGCGACACGATCGATACCGTGCGTGCCACGCAATTTGGCCCCATCTCGGGATAGTCGAATGTCTCCAGCATCGACGGTATCTCCGTTCGGCGGTACTCTACATAAACGCTGCGCCGCCAGTGACCGGCTGACGTCGGATTGACACTGACGAGACCATCACGATTGACGGAAACAGAATCCGGCCGACCACCAGGTCTGTCGTCCAGCGTCCCGGAGACAAACAGCAGCGAGTCTCGCAGCGTCTCTGCATCCATTCGCCTCAGCGTCATCCGTGAAAGGAGTCGGTTCTGCGGATCGAGCTGCTGCCGTTCCTCCGTGACGCGGCTGGATTGCCTGTACGTGCGGGAATTCATGATCAGTCGGTGCAATTGCTTGATACTCCAACCCCGTTCCACGAATTCCACCGCGAGCCAGTCGAGTAATTCCGGCTGCGAAGGTCGATCTCATGCTCAATCTTGTCAACAGCGCGGCGGGCTGCGAGAACAGTTGCGGGCTGTTCGGAATCCGGAACGACTCGGCGGTAGTCCGACCAGGTCGAGATACGCCCGGCGAATGAGCGCGTCACGATCCGCTTCAGGTGAAAAGTCCAGGCCATTTTCTGTCAGCCTGTCCCGAATAAAGTCGTCGATGGATTTGGCATCGAGCGTTGCCACCGGCGGCTGAAAAGCCCAGTGCTGCCGGTCGTCGCTGGACACAAGTGGATCTGGATCCGTCGTGGCAACATCCGGCAGGACATCGACCTCCATCGCGCCGGCCGCGATCCATTCTCGCAGCACTTTCACTTCAGAAGCAGGCGGACGTTTCACGAAGAATTTCAGCAACAAATCGCGGGGTGGACAGGCGTCGCTTTCAATCCTCTGAATCATCAGGCTGGCATCCGAATCGCCGGGAATAAGAGCCGGGCCGTTCTTTCCGCCGCGTCGCATGGCAGCTGGCGTGCGAAGATCGACGCCACCCTGTTGCATTCGAGCACCGTGGCAGGCCGTGCATCGCAGCAGCACGATCGGCAACACGTCGTGTTGCGTGATCACTCTTTCCGCCGGCTTTTCGGACCGTGAGCCAGCGGCAATCCAGCGACGAATCAGCTCGCGTTCGTCAATGGTCAGGGGGGCCTGTCCCTCAGGAGGCATGTCGCCGCCGCCGTCGATCATCGTCCACAATAAACTGTCATCGAGAGTATCAGCTACCGCCGCTTCACCGGACTCACCGCCCTGACGAATTTCGGCGATGGACGAAAGATCAAGCCCGCCTTTCCGGACGCCGTCACTGTGACACTTCCCGCACTTGCGTGCGAGAACTGGCTGAATATCTGACTCGAAGACCGGGTCCCTTTCATCAGCCCGCGCCCATGGAATCGCCATCAGGCAACAGACAGAGATGGCAAGAATGTGGAGACGCTGATGAGTCATGGGACCGCTTCATCGTGGATGTCGTGTGGACTGACCTGATCGTGGGATAAGCTTCCAGCGTGTCATTTGCGCGCCTGACAAGCTGGAAGCTTATCCCACGGC
>JANOUN010000554.1:0-2243 GCA_031416875.1 Planctomycetota bacterium
TACTGGCTTCGCGAAAACGCCGAAACCATCATCCGCTTCCGGGCATGGATCAAAGCAGGAAGAGCCGAAGAACTCTTCCTGCAAACAACTTACGTCACACCGGAACTTGCCGTATGATGCCGACAAACCGCGAATCCGCCCAGGTGCATGTTGAAACCGCTGCCACAACTAGCGCACAAGCAGGACGTGTGCAACATAACTTCCCGACCGAATCCGTGCAAGTTGTGCATCCAGAACCATACCAGCACCAGTCGCATTCAGAATTTACTGCCCCAGTACAGTCAGCGCAAGCCATGCCAATGACGTTGACCACACCGTTGAAACATTCTTGGGTGGCAGCTGGATCCGTCGGATCGGGCGTTAATCTCGCAACTCCGCAATCCAAAGTCGCCCCGCCCGCACTTCCAACACATGCCGACTGCGCAAAACAGTCATCACCGTAGCTGCCCGCTGCGTACGTATTCAATAATTCTTCAGGCGACAACGCGTCTCCAGGTAATTTACCACCAATTTGCCCGAGAAGAGCAACGTTGCATGTCAGGAACACTCCAACGCAAAATGCAGTTTTTGAAAGATTCATAATTCGATACTCCTGTTAAGACAAACACAGAAAAGAAACGCTTACAATGCGCCATTTAGTCGAACCAAAATCTACTTGACTTAATGCGATTTCAACCCCTTTGAGAATCGATGCGATTTCCATCAAAAACGACCAGTTGAGTTTTCGTCAAATAGTTGCTGACACGCACAACGAGCCTGTGCCGATACGGCCCTTTAGCAAGTTGAGTGCAAGCGGAAAGGGAAACGACGACAGGGACAGTTTTGCTCACTGAGAACCGGGGCCGGAGTGTGCAGAAAATTTACGGTCACGGTTCGAGTTTCTCCACCGACCATGGTGAATGTTGTCACGACGCCCAACCGCATGGGCTCAGCCGCCGTGTCTGGAGACGCTTCGTCAGGAATGAACTTAAACAGCACGCCGTCGGCAGTGGTGGTCGAGCTATCGGAGTATCGGACCAAGGACGGCTTTACGCACTCGCACGAGGAGACGATTGATTCAATGTCTTCGGAACTGGACAGCCCGAATCGGCTGAGCGGTATGCAGAGATAGTTCGGTCGATCACTGAAAATCACGCCCGCATCGATTTCGACGTGAGCGGTATCTACCGCAGTCTTACCAACTGGCGGGATCGCGTTCGACAACTCGCACCCTGACGAGAACGACACGCTCGCAATGCCAAGGAAAATTGCGACGGCTAGGGAACAATTTCGTTGCGTCCCGGAAACACCGGCGGCTAGCGCCATGCCCCTCACGCGAAACAGCCTAAAAGCGCCAAGGAGCTTGGGAGCTTGGGAGCTTGGGCTGCGAAATCGAATTGTCGAACATCGGCGGCTTCCACAGAAACTGAAGTACTGGGGCACGGGCGAGTGACTTCCTTAGATGTTGAACAGCAAGATTCTCGTTGTCAATACTTACCACAAAGTTTTCTGGAGTTTTTGTCGTCGAATTTCTCTTCTTCAAACGTGGAGAGTTTGGTTTTCCAAAGAAGATTTTGATTCAGGCACAACGAATGGTGTCCGCCGACGGAGCGGCGGACCTACGTAGGCGAGCCGCTCCGTCGGCTTGCACCAGATCCGTGTCATCCGAGATATCCGTGGTTAAGAACGGCAGTGGGATTGACCACGGATAACACTGATTCCACGGATGAATCGCATTTGCTTTCAGTCACGGCAACTTTGCAGAATCATTTCGACACCTGCGGCAGCAATAACCACACACCTGTGTCACGTTCAAAATAGTAATTTCCCCGGTACGAAATGCGAGACTGTTCATTCCATGTGCGTAGCGAAAGCTCCTTGCAGCCGGATGGAAAATCACTCGCATCACCGATCACCCAGAGACGCTTTGGTGTACTCTCTGCGAATTCTTCTGCTGAGAGGCGATCACTGTCATCAATCAATGCTGATCCCAGCCATGTGATCAGCGGAATCGATCGAAAGAGTTTCGGTAATGGAACGTGCATCGCATCCGACGGCTGCAGCAATCGTGACGTGTAGTAGCGTGTGCTCAGCAGCATGGCCTGATCCGCCACGACAATGGTATCACCGTCCTGAAAATCGTTCGCCAGATGCCGCACTGCTGCCCGCATGCCACAGTCTTCCGAAATCTGCAGTTCATCGCGATAGCAGAAATGCAGGTACAGCATGTTGACAATCAACAACCCCGCCACCGCTTTCGAAAG
>JANOUN010000555.1:0-1902 GCA_031416875.1 Planctomycetota bacterium
GCGCGGGGTCACAAGGAGTTCCGCTGCTTGTGATTGCCGCATTCGGGCAGTATCGTATGGCCCTGGAATCGATACGCACCAGGTCAAATCAAAGATCCCGCATGGAATCAACATGTCCGAATCAGCGCTTCCCGAGAACCCGGCGGAACTGGCAAGTTTTGGACGTCTGGAGTTGATCGCTCGTCAGTTGGTCGAAGGTCTGATGATGGGGAGACATCGCAGTCCGTTTAAGGGATCCAGCGTTGAATTTGTCGAGCATCGGGACTATTGCCCCGGCGACGAAATCCGCCATATCGACTGGCGAGCCTACGGCAAAACGGGTCGTTACTACGTCAAAGAGTTTGAAGACGAAACCAATTTGCGGGCACACTTGCTGGTCGATGTGAGTGGAAGTATGTCGTATGCCGGTCGGCATGTGAGCAAGTTTCAGTATGCCCGGATGCTGGCGGCGTCACTGGCATGGCTGTTACTGGGGCAGCGTGATTCTGTTGGCATGGTGACGTTTGATTCAAAGATCCGCGAACAGGTAAGGCCTTCAAGCAATCGCGACACGTTTCGACGCATCACGGAAATTCTGGAAGCGACAACTCCCGGTTCTGAATCCGGCATGGCGGATGTCCTGGAGTCCATTTTGCCAACCATTCGGCGTCGCAGTATGCTCATTCTGATCAGCGACTGCTTCGACGATGTGAAAAAACTGTGCAGGACTCTGCAGCGTTGTCGTCACGATCGACATGAGGTGGTCATTTTTCGAATCGCAGCACCGGAAGAGGAAGAGTTTCCGTTTGACCGCCCCACACAGTTTCGCAATCTGGAAAACCTTAATGACCGATTGCTGGTCGATCCCGCGCGCCTGCGCAAAGAATACCTAAGGCAATACAATGCATTTGCTGCATCGCTGAAGAAGGAATGCGGCTCAATCGGCATCGACAGCCGCCGACTGCTTACGAGTGAACCGCTGCAGATTGGCCTGGGGCACTGGCTGGCGGAACGGATGGCGTCGCAGTCCGTGCGACGGTGAGCGGCACTGCGTGTAGGATGGACATTCATGTCCGTCGTGTGGCCATGAAATGCGGTCGAAACGCAGGCGATTGTGGTGCGGTCGTCCTTCGGTTGTGGGACGCTGATTGGCTGGATCTCGGGCATGAATGACCAAGGTACATGAAAATCGCAGAGATCGCTTTCCGGTTGAGCCAATGCTCTGGCACGCATCAAAACACGATTGACAGAGCACTACGACGCATTCCAGAGCTCCAGCAGCTTCGACGATTCGTAGTCGCCGGCGGTAATTTCAAAGCCCAGATCGGCAATCATCCGGAAATCTTCTTCCGCTTTCTGGCCGGGTGTTGTCAGGTAGTCGCTCACAAACATTGAGTTGGCCGGATACAGCCCCATGGCCTGCATAGAACGCAGGTTGACTTCACGCCCGCCCGCAATCCGCAGTTCGGCTTTTGGATTTGTCAGCCTGAACATTGCCAGCACTTTCAGGCAAAATCCTGGATCCAGTTCGTGGACCGATTGCAGCGGCGTGCCGTCGATGGAATTGAGAAAATTGATCGGAATAGATTCGACGTGGAGTTCCGCCAACTTCATGGCCACATCCACGACGTCGTCATGCACTTCGCCCATGCCGACAATCATTCCGGCGCACAGTTCCAGTCCGGCATTGCGACACACATCGAGCGTTTCAAGTCGATCCTTGAATGTATGTGTCGTACAGATTTCGTCGTGGAAACGCTCGCTGGTATTGAGATTGTGGTTGACGCGATCTACGCCTGCGTCCTTGAGCTTCACGGCCTGCTCGGGCTTCAGCAGTCCAAGGCAACAACAGATGTGCAGACCGTACTGATCCTTGATCTGACGTACGACATTCGCGACATGATCGACTTCACGATCTGTCGG
>JANOUN010000556.1:0-5395 GCA_031416875.1 Planctomycetota bacterium
CTGGCAAACCATCTGGCGTGGGCTCGAAACTCTCATCCACGCCCTTCGCGGTTACCGCGCCGCGCTCAAAAAATGTGGGTAAGGATGAGCTCGGCAGGCAGGACCTACATAGTTACCTCTTGCACCGCCAACCGGCATGCTATTCCCTGAGATGCTCGAAGACCTCGGGCACTTGCAGGATATACACCATTATCCCGCAGTCTTCTCGAATCGTTGACACAGTAGCGGAATCGCAATTTCACGCCAGAACTCGGGAGACACATGTCCGCTCGACATTCCTCCGGTATCGTAGCGAGGGACAAGAACTGATTCATCACTGTCGAGGTCACATCCTGTCAGTTGTTGGATGAGCATCTCCAGCTGTGATCTGAACTCAGAAACGGACTTTGGCAATTCGTTGATTTTGAAGTGAGCCTGCAGTTCTGCCCACAGAGACGGATCGCCGCGAAGTCCCCATTGGTCAGGATGCTTGTCAAAGATCTGGTTCAATGTTTCACCCGAATTTCGGTTTGAATCTTGCGGCATCGAGAACGGACCACAAATGGAAATACCTTCCTGCGTCACCGCTATGAAGACGCTTACCGATGGGGAAGTGATGCATTGCAAAGAATCTACTCAAGTCTTGACGAATTCGAACAGGGAAATTACCTGTGAACGGTTCGTGATCTTTCAACCAACGTAGCTGAATAACGACAAGTCCTTTTGCCTGAACCGAAACAGGGTAAAACCTTTTGCCGTTGTGTTCCAATACTGGAATGAAGGCTGAGCCTCGTGCTCCCTGGTTGAAGTTATCCCTGAGCCCCGCATTACGAGCCCAGTCAATCAGTTGTCGTATGACCTTCGCTTCGACGGGAGTTCTTTCTTCATCCACCAGTCTCAAATACTCGGCAGCTTCGATCTTGTCATAGGTTGTAGTCGTCGCCGACACTGGCAACTTTTCGGATTCTTTGCTTGCAGCAGGCGAGTGTCAGAAAGCATCCAAACTGGTTGGGGGCAAATCCAGAATCTTCAACGATGACGTACGTGAAAAGTTCCACTGGATGAACCGAGATACCGAGAGAACGGAATTGCCACGTCTTGACGCTCGATGATTTTCGGCCAGAAAGAAATTATTTCTGGGCGGCCACAGTTTGGGCAGAAATCTGTTTGGGGATGGCGATGAACGACGTTGTCATGCTGCCGTCTTCGGAATTCCAAACCCGGATTTCTCCGTCGTAGCTGCCGGAGGCGATCAGTTTGCGACCAGGATTGGCGCTCAGCGTGTAGACCCAGTCGCTGTGACCTTCCATTTTGCGAAGTTCCGCACCATCGGCCGCTTTGTGTTCATGGACAGCACGGTCGCCGCTGGCGGAGAGAATCAGATCGCCAGGCAGTATTTGAATCCGAAAAATGTCACCGCCAAAACCGCCGATCGCCCGGACTTCTTTCGCATCCGCCGAATTCCAGACTCGCAGACGACGATCACTGCCCCCGCTGACAATGGTTGTGTTGTCAGCAAGGAAAGCCGCGGAATAAACCGGTTCGCCGTGTCCGCTGAATGTAATGACCGGGTTGCCGGTCGCGGCTTCGAAGACTTTGCAAGTCTTGTCACGACTGCTGCTGACCAGGCGCTGTCCGTTGGCTGACCAGTTCACGTCCATGACCCAGTCGGCGTGATCTTCAATCCGCACGACTTCGGCACCGTCAGCGACTTTGACGACAACAATCGACCGATCTGCACCGGCACATGCCAGCATCTGACCATCCGGGCTGAAGCTCAGTGCGAACACCGCGTCACGGGCACGCACGAGCGTCCGAATGAGTTGACCGTCTGCTGCAGAAAACAATTTCATTTCACCCAGTTGCCCCGGTGTTCCGGCCGCAACAGCAAGAGTGCTGCCATCAGCACTGAACTCAAGATCATAAATGCGTTCGGCGACGTTGGAAATGCGACGGATCAGTGTGCTGTCAGCCGTGTTCCAGACGAGCACTTCGTGATATCCGGAAGAGGCGAGCTGATTGCCATCGGGGCTGAATGCGATCGCCGTCACAGGAATCGCGACACGGTATTCAGCTGGTGGCAGCGGCTGGGTCTTTTCCGGCATCACATCGAACAGATCGGCGGTCAGCGCAACGCCTGCATCCAATGGTGCCCCGACATCGATCCAGTGTTTGACAACCGCGATTTCAGCCGGGGACAATGGATCTGCGTCTTTCGGCATCGAACCGTCTTCAATCATGGTGATCAGCAGTGATTCCGCGCTGCTGTGAGCACTCACGGTCGCACCCGATTCGCCACCTTTTAAGAGCGATGCAAATGAATCCAGATTTAGTCGTCCGCCAGGGCTGCGCGTGTTATGACAGGCCACGCAGCGTTCAGCCAGGATCGGTGCGACGTCGCGTGAGAACGAAACAAACCGGCCAAGCGGTTCCAGCGCCGCTTCTGCCTGACGACTGGCGATGAGCGATTCGCTGGCGATGATCTGAGATTCGGCCTGTATTTTCTGCAGTGAAGGTTCAAGACCTGTCAGCTGCGCGTTCAGCATCTTCTGCCATCGTTCCCCGTCTGCCGCGACAACCTTCAGCGCGGAGTTCTCAGTGTCTGCCGTCGCCAGCGCATCACTTGCGGTTTTCCATGCCGCTCGCATCGGTTCGGCTGCGGCGGTGGCTGCCTGATGTGCGGCAGTTTTGACTTCAAGTTCCGTCTTTGCGACAGCGATTTTTGCAACCACATCGTCACGTCGAGCCGTCACTTGAGACAACAGGGCATCGGTATTGGCTTTTAACGGAACGAAACTGGAGATTGCCTTTTCCAGCCCCTGGATCGCCGTTGACGCATCCGTTCCCGTTAATTTTGCGGCTTCACGGAGTGTCTTGAGTGAGTTTTCCAGCGACGCGACGGATTTGGCGAGTGATTCGATCGAAGTCGAGGCCGTCTTCAGTTGTTCTTCTTGCGCGGTGAGCAGAGTGTTCATTGAATCGACATTGGTCTGTGCGGTCGACATGGCAACCTGCGCCGCAACGGTAATTGCCTCTGCCGCATCCAGCGCTGCCTTGGTCTCGGTCGACTTCTTTTCAAGTTCCGGACGCTGCGCGGCGATTGCCGCGATTTTCTGTTCCGCATCGGAGGCCTTGCTCCGCCATTCGACAGAAGATTTTCGGAGTACGGCCAGCTGATTCTGCAGCTGCGTCTGAGCAGCTGTCATGCTGCTCAGACGAAGAGACACTTTTGTGGCAGTCAGCATAAGCTGATCTGCAGCTTCGTGTTGCGGAAGAGAAGCCGTCAAATCAGCGAGCTGTTTGCCGAGTACGTCTGCCGCTTGTTGAAGAGCCTGAACTTGTGCTGTTTCGGTCGTCGCACGCTGCTGAGCCTCAGCCAGTTGCTTTTGTAATGCCTGCACGCGTTCCGTGGCCACTGCCGCAGCGCCGATACGCAGCGTCAAGTCCTTATCAGCGTTCTGCTTCTGCAATGCAGTCTGTTCGATCTGCAGACGCACTTGTGCTGCGCCAAGCAGATGCTCGGCACCGGGCGATGCATCTTCGGCAATCGCAGGAGGCAAGCACAGGGAGAAGACCAGAACAGTGGTCAGCATACGGCAGGGCAGGGCAAATCGAGGCATGATGAATCCCCAGGAGGAAGGCGGGAATCGTCATGTTGCAAAAACGCAACATGACAATCAACACTAGGATTCAACTTATCGAACGCGATGTCAAGCTCACCGGAATCAGCAAACTTCAGCATCTGAAAAATCGCACGATTGATACCATCGACTCAACCCATTCAATCATCAGCCCTTACGGTGCCGAATCTTGGCTCGCATACGTCGCTTCTTGCGACCAATTTTTCGCCGACCCTTACCCGTCTTCTTCGTTCCCATGAGCCAGTAATCTCCGAAATTCAAACAGAGTGCCGATTTGGAAGGGGCGAAGAATAGCAACCTGAGCAGTCAGGTTCAAACGAAGATCGATTCCGTTCTCGATCCAAAGCATTTAAAACCGCGATTGATTCCGAAACAAATGATATTCACGCCAACAAAAAAGCCCGGTTGACCAAAATGGCACAACCGGGCTTGAAAGGGGAGAGTGGGAGTCGAACCCACGCGTGACGGATTTGCAATCCGTTGCCTTAGCCACTTGGCTATCCCCCCAAAATCCTGAAGATCATAAATCAATTGGGCAGTTTGAGCGAAGTTTGACGCCAGAACTGCTTCCACGATTTATACCGAATGTATCGGCAAGCGGTCTACTCTGCTGTACTGTAATCCTGCCGAAAATTTGTGGCAACGCCAGATCCTGGAATGGGATGAATCGAATTCTGGCAAAAATCTGCTCTGCGCAGTCTGCCGTTTGCGAAAGTGAAACGGGCAGATCCAGGGACATCCGGGATTCCGAAGGGTTCGGGGGCTCACGGGTAGAACGTCAGAATTTCCGTGCGTACCATGAGATGTCCGTGCGGTCGCTGTCATGTATGAACTTCAAAAGGATCAAGTGTCGTGAAAGAAACTGAGGAAGTACTGATTTCCAAAGCTCGTGATGCTGTCAGCCAGTGCAACTGGGTGGTGGGCGAGTGTGCCGCCAGTTGGACGCAGCGATACGCTCGTGGCCGGACGGATGCGGAATTCGGTCAGATGGTAGGTCTCAGCGGCGACCAGATTTTCCAGCGTCGACGCGTGTGGGATGCCTTCGGCAATACACACGAGAAATTTCCTGGGCTCAAATGGTCTTTCTTCTATGTGGCCTTAAACTGGGACGATGCCGAAGATTGTCTCAGCTGGGCTCAGGAATCTGACGCCACCGTTGCGGAAATGCGAGCATGGCGACGCGCACAACGAGGCGAAGATCTGTTCGCAGAATCCTCAGAAGGCTATTCGGAATGGGCCGCACCGCTCGGCATTGACACTTCAAATGTGCCGTTGTCTCGTGTGGTCGATCCGTCGCAGTTCACTGCGAGCGGAATGGGAGACCGCGCGGGGATGTCCGCTGGCGAGCGAGCCGGAACCGCAACGATGGACATGGTCGCACGCGATGCCGGAGAAAGCTATGCGCCGTTTCGCGCGGATGCCGCTTCGCCATCTCCCAAAGTTCGCGATTCGGAACCTGGAGCAGAGCGTCAGGAGCTGACACCGGAACAATTCTGGAAACGCGCCTCTGCGATGATGGATAAGCTCAGCAAGGCGCTCACGCCGAAGTTGCTTAAGGCGCTCGAAAAGCAGCCGGAATCAGTGCGAGCTCGGCTGCGAGACGCGTTGAATGAGATCGTCGAGAAACTCGAAGGAAATATTTAGTGCTCTGTCACTCTTGCTTTGATGGATCGGTGGCCGGGGCTGGACTGAGCGGAGCGGAGCGAAGGAAGCCCCGGGGTTTCGGGCTAACGCCCAATGGCACTCAGTTTCTTCTATCAGCCGGTACGCATTAG
>JANOUN010000557.1:0-5640 GCA_031416875.1 Planctomycetota bacterium
CGGCAGCGGCATGGGTGATCCCAATGTTCACGACCACCTGAATCTGCCCATCCTTGTCGCCGGAGGTGCTGCCGGCCATATGCGGGGAGGTCGTCACATTCGATTCAGTGAACCGACACCCATGGCCAATCTGCATCTCACACTGCTGAACAAAGTGGGTGTGCGACTGGATTCCTTTGCCGACAGCACCGGACAAATGGAGGAACTGTTCGAGCCACTGTCGATTTGATATTGAACTTTGACTCTCCTGGTCGAGTGTGATTCTTGTACCTTGGACATTCATGTCCGAGACCTCAAAGAAAATCGCAGCGACGTCGAACGACGTTCCTGGTACAATGCTTTCTTGCTTGCAGCACTTGCTTGCCATAAGACGGACAAGAATGTCCATCCTACATAGATTCATTCCGTCGCAACCCCGGCCGTTAGAGTTAACCAGATGAAGACCTCCTCTAACATGCTGGCTACTTTTGTCTGCTTCCTGTGCCTCACTACAAAAGCTCTGGCGTCCGATTCTCCCGTTGCTGACGCTGCCGAGCGGGCTGGCTGGCAACAACTGGCTTCACTGCTTGCCACCAATGGCGACGCGACCGTGTCTCAGACCGACGGCATGACGGCTCTGCACTGGGCGGTGTGGCACGACAACGCTGAAGCCACAGCGTTGCTCACGAAACATGGCGCGGATGTGAACGTCGCGAACAAATATGGAGTCACTCCACTCTCGATTGCCTGCACCAACGGAAATGCAGCGATCATCAGCCAGTTGGTTGACGCCGGTGCAGATATCAACGTGGGTCAGCCCGGTGGCGAAACTGTATTGATGACTGCTGCACGGACCGGACGTCTGGAAGCAGTGAATGTGTTGCTTCATCACAAGGCTGATGTGAATGCCAAAGAGCGGAGCGGTCAAACGGCCATCATGTGGGCGGCTGCCGAAGGACACGCGGACGTTGTCGAGACGTTGATCAAAGCGGGGGCTGAATTTCAAACTCCGCTGAAGTCAGGCTTCAATGCGCTGTTCTTTGCAGTGCGAGAAGGCAGGCACTCGGTGGTGGATGTGCTCCTGACCGCCGGTGCGGATGTGAACGCTGTGATGACACCCGCAACGAAAGGTCCCCGAGTTCCTCGGTACGGCACCAGTCCGTTGTTGCTGGCTGTCGAAAATGGCCACTTTGAACTTGCCGCTCAACTGCTGGCGCGTGGTGCAGATGCCAATGATCAGCGTTCCGGCTTTACGGCGCTGCACGTACTGTCCTGGGTTCGCAAACCGAACCTCGGTGATGATATCGATGGCGAGCCACCGCCCATCGGTTCAGGGAACATGACCAGCCTGCAGCTAGTCCGCGAACTTGTGAAGCATGGAGCGGACTTGAACACTCGTCTCAAAGAGGGACGATCAGGGAGAGGCCGCCTCAATCAGAAGGAAGCCACGCCGTTCCTGCTGGCGGCTGACACTGCTGACGTTCCGTACATGAAATTGCTGCTGGAACTGGGAGCAGATCCGACAATTCCAAACGTCGATCATTGCTCGCCATTGCTGGCCGCGGCTGGCATCGGGACAATTGCTCCAGGTGAAGAAGCCGGGACTGAAGACGAGGCCATTGCGGCGGTCGAATTGCTTCTGAACCTTGGTGCCGACATCAATGCCATCGACGACAACGGTGAGTCAGTCATGCACGGCGCGGCGTACAAGAGTCTGCCGAAGATGGTCCGGTTTCTGGCAGACCACGGAGCTGACATTTCTCTTTGGAATTCGCAGAACAAATACCAGTGGACGCCATTGCTGATCGCAGAAGGCTATCGCCAGGGCAACTTCAAGCCATCTGCTGAGACGATTCAGGCATTGCACGAAGTGATGCGCAAATCCGGAGTCCAGCCACCATCCCCCACCGATCCACGTCCGCCTCGAAACAATGATCAGTACGCTCCACCCAAAAAGCCCGCCGCAGCGCCAGCGAAGAAGTCCTGACAGAATCTCCGTGTCCGTAGGTAACCCACCTCGCAATGTCATTCTGGCAGACTAACATCTGTTGCCAGGCCGTGGCGCAAAGGGATTGCAAATCTGTTATCGTCCTTCGGCTGGAATGGCGCTAATCCTGTACCGAACACGATCGCCACGGTTCGCATTCTGAGCCCCGTGTAGAATTGATTCTGTGATATGCCGGAACTGCCTCCGTCCAAACGCCGAACGCGTGCAACTCAAGGTGCGGCAGTGCAGTTTGCAGTTCAGCCGGGCGAGTCAAACCACGTTGCAGTTTCGTATGCTGAACTCCATTGCCGCACGAATTATTCGTTTCTGGAAGGGGCATCTCACGCTGACGAGCTTGCCGCACGTGCGGCGGAGCTGGGGCTGAAAGCAATTGCCGTCACGGATCGCAATTCTCTGGCGGGTGTTGTCCGGGCTCATGTAGCCGCGAAGGACGCGGGACTGAAGTTGTTGATCGGCGCAGAGATTGTGCCGGATGATGGCCCGTCGGTGGTTCTGCTGGCGACCGATCGCGACGCATATGGCCGATTGTCTCGACTGATTACCATCGGGCGCAGGCGCGCTCCCAAAGGCGAGTGTCGCCTGAAGGTTGCCGATATTCTGGAACATGCCGAAGGCCTGCTTTGCTGCGTGCCGCTCAGCGAAGAAGGCCGCTGTCGATTTGAGCGTCGCTACGTCCCCGGCATGACGACCGACGTGGCGGGCACGTATCTGCAGGCGATGAAAGACTGTTTCGGCGATCGGTGCTATGGATTGGCTGAACTCCATTGCGGACCCAACGATCGGCAACATTTGCAGCGCTGGCGGTCAGTTTGCAGTCAACTCAACATCCCGATCGTCGCTGCTAACGATGTGCATTATCACGACTCAAGACGGCGCGCATTGCATGACGTTGTGACGGCTATTCGCCATGCGGCAAGTCTGCAATCGCTCGGGCATGAACTGTTTCCCAATGGGGAACGGCATCTCAAGTCCGGTCGTCAATTGCTGCCACTGTTCGCGGGTGATGCCAGCATCATTGCCCGAACAGTCGAAGTTGCCGATCGCTGCACATTTTCTCTCGACGAACTGCGGTACGAGTACCCCGAAGAACTGGTTCCCGCGGATGTGACGCCGATTCAGCATCTCACGAGCCTGGCAATACATGGTGCAAAATTGCGATACCAGGATGGCCTCCCGACCAAAGTCCAAGACCTGATCCGGCATGAACTTACGCTCATCGAAGAACTGCATTACGAAGCGTATTTCCTTACGGTTTACGATCTTGTGCGTTTCGCCCGGGAACGCAGAATCCTGTGTCAGGGACGAGGATCGGCTGCCAATTCCGTCGTCTGCTATTGTCTGGGGGTGACGTCGGTTGATCCAGCCCTCATCGACGTCCTGTTTGAACGATTTATCAGCCGCGAACGCAATGAAGCGCCTGATATCGACATCGATTTTGAACACGAACGCCGCGAAGAAGTGCTGCAGTATCTGTTTGAACGCTACGGACGTGATCGGGCGGGAATGACAGGGGCGGTCATTACATATCGACCACGATCGGCGATTCGTGATATCGGGCGAGCCCTCGCGCTGTCCAGTGATCGTATAGATAAACTCGCTAATCAGATGGAGCATGTCGATCACGCGGAGCAGTTTCCGGAACGCATGCGGGAAGGTGGCATCGATCCCGAATCATTGCTGGGACGACGGATGCTGGAATTGCTCAATTCGCTGCTGACGTTTCCTCGGCATTTGTCACAGCATTCCGGCGGCATGGTGATGTCACGGGGATTGCTGAGCGAACTGGTGCCAATCGAAAATGCAGCAATGCCTGGTCGCACGGTGATTCAATGGGACAAAGATGATCTGGATGCATTGGGTCTGCTGAAAGTCGACTGCTTGTCACTGGGCATGCTCAGTTGCATTCGCCGCGCTTTCGATCTGATTGAGAAACATCACGGCAGAACTCTGACGCTGGCGAATGTGCCGTCAGAAGATCCTGCGGTGTATGACATGATCAGCGCGGCGGACACGATTGGTGTGTTCCAGATTGAAAGCCGCGCTCAGATGAACATGTTGCCGCGACTGAAGCCGCATTGCTTTTACGACCTCGTGATTGAAGTCGCGATTGTGCGTCCGGGGCCGATTCAGGGAGACATGGTTCATCCGTATCTGCGCCGGCGCGCCGGTGAGGAGCCGGTGGATTATCCAAATCAGGCCGTCCGATCCGTGCTGCACAAGACGCTGGGTGTGCCCATCTTTCAGGAACAGGCCATGCGAATGGCGATCGTGGCGGCTGGATTTACGCCGGGCGAAGCCGATCAGCTCCGTCGTGCGATGGGAGCCTGGCGGAAGACGGGTGTGATTGCAATGTTTCATGAAAAACTTGTGCATGGGATGACTGACCGCGGCTACGACGCTGAATTCGCGGAGCGCGTTTTCAAGCAGATCAGCGGCTTCGGTGAATATGGGTTTCCGGAATCGCACGCGGCAAGTTTTGCATTGCTCGTATATGTCTCCGCCTGGATCAAACGTTATCATCCGGCGATCTTTGCGGCCGCGCTGATCAACAGCCAGCCGATGGGGTTTTACGCGCCAGCGCAATTGGTGCGAGATGCCCGCGAGCACGGAGTCGTCATTCTCCCCGCGGATATCAGTCACAGCAATTGGGACTGCACGCTGGAACGGATTGATGGCGATCCTGCGTCGGGACGATTTCGACATGACGATGAACGCTACGCGCTGCGGCTGGGTTTTCGACTCTTGCGAGGGTTCTCGCAAGAGCACGGACGGTGGATTGAAGCGATCCGGCAGCGCGACGGGAAGTTTCGGTCGTTTGAAGAGTTCGCTCAGCGGACGCAGCTCAATCGTGCCACATTGCAGCTTTTGTCACGAGCCGATGCTTTTGCGTCACTAAGAATTGAACGCCGCGAGGCATACTGGAAATCACTGCCCGCACGGGAGCAATTGCCGTTGTTTGATGAGCCGGAGGCCGCAGCGAAGGAAGATCATGTTCCGGAATTGCCGGAAATGTCGGCTTTGGATCAGGTGGTTGAAGACTATTCATCGGCTGGTCTGTCGCTGCGAAGGCACCCCGTCAGTTTTCTCAGGGAGCAGCTGGTTCAATTACGATCGGTCACCGCAGAACAACTTGCAGAATTGACGCCGGATCGTCGAGTCAAAGTGGCGGGACTTGTGCTGATGCGTCAGCGACCGTCAACGGCCAACGGGATTACCTTTGTGACGCTGGAAGATGAAACAGGCGTTACCAATCTGGTCGTGTTTCCGTCCGTGTGGCAGCACTTTCGACAGGCCGCTCGGTTTGCGACGGTGATCATGGCCACCGGTCGTCTGCAGCGAGAGGGTGACGTCATCCATGTGGTGTGTGAACGACTGGATGATGTGAGCGAGATGCTGGAACAGATCGATCCGAAGGCGAGGAACTTTCGATGATGAGTCTTCCAGCCGAAACAACATAAACTCGCCCAACATCACTGTCATGGTGATGTCGGAGCGAGTCCTTTTGGCAGTTGGAAAATCCCGAGCTTAAAACGTGCTCTCCATTCACTCCACGTTCTTCAACTCTTCCCTGCCGCGAGGCTCAATCCGTCATAGGGAACCGCACGTCGGACGTTGTTACTGTCTCTGTCGGCAGTCAGGCTAGTGCTCTGTCA
>JANOUN010000558.1:0-3321 GCA_031416875.1 Planctomycetota bacterium
CGACGCGGTGTCCCGCGGCCAATGCTGTTGTTCGTCCAGATTGTCGTAAAGTTGCGAACGTAGTCTTCGTGGGCAAGCAGCGTTTCGATCAGGACAAATCTCTTGCGTGGACTTTCATCTGCAAGGAATGCACGCGCTTCTTCCAATGTCGGAATACGACCACACAGATCCAGATAGATTCGACGCACCCATTCCTCGTCCGTCGCCGCTTCAGTTGGCTGTATTTCATTGTCCATCCATGCCTGCCGAAGCTGCTGATCAACAAATTCCACAAGGGAACCGTCAGTCGCTGATTTCTCCGGATCTTCAACGACACTTCTGCTCGTTTGTTCCGCGACCTTTGTTTCGTCGGCAACCGCAGCATTCCAGGAATACGCAGCCACTAACAAGGCCACCAAACAAGGCACAATCATGCCCACGCGCCTGATCCATTGACTTTTCACAACTTTGCTCTGCATTTCCCAGCGACTCCCTGAATTGCTGCAATCCGAAAATTGGCGCCTCTGTAACAACTACACCAAACTCCCCTGCTGATGTTCGTAGGTTTTCCGTGGATTTCCAGAGTATTCCGGGACTTCCGGGTATTCCTCCGCGAAACTGTGCGTTGTCCACACAGAATGATGCCAAAACGCAGCATTTTCTACCATCGGTTGAGTTCAGGAAACGTTCAAAAAAACAGCAGAAAAAACTTCCAACTTCGACAAAACAAAAATCGCTCGGCAGGAATGGACATCCTGGTCTGTCTGTCGTCTTGTATAGTACCATCGGCTCAAAAGTGCTTATTTCCCTGTCCTTTTCGCTTTCGAAAGTCGTCTCAGTGCAACGCCCTCATGGACATTCTGCTCCGCTCCCTGCACCTACTGTCCTCATGTCAGAAGGTTGGCACTGCCTGCATATCTACTACCGCATCAATCAAGCGGCACTCGTGGCTCTCGAACCGTCCGAACGTGCTCACGGCCGCGCTGAGGTGATCGAGATTCTGAATCCGGAGGGCGAATATGTGCCCATGCGGATGCAGGTGTCGGTCGTGTCAGGACATCGAGCGGACCTCGGGTTGATGCTGATGGATCCAGACCCGCTCAAGATCGACGCCATCGTCCAGCGGCTTCGCGCTTGTCGCCTGGGAACCGTGCTCGAACCAACGTATTCATTTGTGTCCATCACGGAAGTCAGTGAATATGTTCCGTCTGCCGAACAGTATGCCGCGCGACTGCAGCGCGACGGCACCAGGCCGGATGACCCCGCCTTTCAGGCCAAGTTGAATGCCTATCAGCAACGACTGCCCGCGATGAATCAGCAACGCCTCTATCCGGAGCTGCCTCCGTTCCCCGTGATGACCTTCTATCCCATGAATAAAGCGCGTCATCCACTCGCCAACTGGTACAAAGAGCCTTTCAGCTTTCGCAGTGAGTTGATGGCAGAACATGCAACATCCGGCATTAAGTTCGCCGGTCGGGTTTCACAGTTGATCACGGCTGCCACAGGTTTTGATGATTGGGAGTGGGGCGTGACGCTTTGGAGCCGGGCACCCGAACACATCAAAGAGATTGTCTACACCATGCGTTTTGACAAAGCCTCGGCTGGCTACGCGGAATTCGGCCCGTTCTATGTCAGCTACATCATGTCAGTTCGCGAGGCGCTGGAACATCTGCGAGTGTGAGTGTCGCTCAAATCTCAAATCTCAAATCTCAAATTTGAACCGCCCGTGCCACGTTTCGATTTTGCAATTATCGGTGGAGGAATCGTCGGGCTTGCGACCGCATGGCAGTTGACGCAGTTGAAGCCGGGCGTGAAACTGGCTGTCCTTGAAAAAGAATCCATGCTGGCCTTTCATCAAACAGGCCGCAATTCAGGCGTCATTCACTCGGGGATCTACTACAAACCAGGCTCTCTGCGGGCTCGGAATTGCCGTGCCGGCAAAGCGGCTCTGGAGGCGTTTTGCGACGAACACGGAGTCGCGTGGCAGCGAACAGGCAAGGTCATTGTCGCCACACATACGCACCAGTTACCACAACTTCAGATGATCTTCGAACGCGGTCAACAGAACGGTGTTGAGTGTACTGTCATCGGCATCGACCGCCTGAAGGAACTGGAACCACATTGCACCGGCATCAGTGCGATTCATGTGCCGGAATCCGGCATCGTCGATTACCCAGGCGTGTGCCAGAAACTGGGAAGTCTGCTGCTGGCGGCAAACGCGGAGATTCATCTCAACTGCCAGGTCATCTCCATCGGCCAGCGAACCGACTTTGTCCGATTACACACTTCAAAAGGCGATATCGAAGCATCTCAAGTGATTAACTGCGGAGGACTCTATAGTGACCGCATCGCGCGCCAGAGTGGCCAAAAAATGCGGGAACGGATTGTCCCGTTTCGGGGTGAGTATTTTGAACTGAAACCGGAAGCTCACCATCTTTGCCGAACACTCATTTATCCAGTCCCCGACCCGCGTTTCCCGTTTCTTGGTGTCCACTTCACGCGGATGATTCATGGCGGAGTTGAATGCGGTCCGAATGCAGTTTTTGCCCTGGCACGCGAAGGCTACAATTGGCGAACGATCAACCTGCGGGACGTCTTTGAATCAATCACTTATCCCGGATTTTTGAAACTCGTCGCGAGCAACTGGAAGACAGGCCTCGGCGAAGTCTGGCGGTCACTTTCCAAGGCTGCTTTCGTGAAAGCACTCCAGCAACTCGTGCCTGAAATACGAGCCGAACATCTGGAATCCGCTCCAGCCGGTGTGAGAGCTCAGGCGCTGGGACTTGACGGGAAACTACTGGACGATTTCGTGATTCTGCGACACGAACGGGTGATCAACGTCTGCAACGCTCCGTCACCAGCAGCCACGGCTGCATTGAATATCGGCCGCCATATTGCAGAGTTGGCGGTTGCGTGATGCTGAGGTGAAGCGTGTTCAGGTTGATCGAATGAGTCTCAACCGATCGATGAAAAGGTTCCCATCGACCAGGCAAGCAGATTCAGGATTTCGAAATACTGGACCCGTCGAAGTGTGCGATCTTTGATTTGCCCCGGTTTTCGCAGGGCCTGTGTGGACAATTCAATCATGGCAAACGGGTCAAACTGGCCGTTCCGCAGAAATGTCTGTCGAGCCAGATTTCGTTCCTCATCGGATGCGCCTGTTTCAACCATCCAGTTTTCAAGATTCGAACTTGTTTGATGAACCAGCGCTTCCAGCGGGCTCGGGTGCTCACGCACTCCGGCTCGCCGAATCTGCCAGCGAACGTGTCTTTTGAATCAATGCCTCCAGCAACGCGAACGACTGACCACTTTGGATCGCATCGACAGCGACAGCCACTCCGG
>JANOUN010000559.1:0-7848 GCA_031416875.1 Planctomycetota bacterium
CGATCAATCTCATTGACACTGACTCGCCGATACGCTCTTCTACTGACCATGGGGATGACCTTCTTTTTTCTGGTGCCTTCGGGAAAAACACCAGCTTCGAGGCATCCCCTCTTTTTTTGCTATACCAACTTCAAAGACTATAGCCAACTCTTCATCGCGGTGGATGGATCGAATGCCGCTGAGATTGCAACGCGATTGGCCGACTTTGACAAGACGAAGCATTTTCTCTCGGTGTTTGTTTTCAAGGACTCGTTCGCAAATTTCGAGAGCTTAAAGAATGAAATGATCCGCAGCGGTTTTGAGTATCACCTGGTTCCGTTTCCGGACGACGCCAAAGTCTATATTGGCGACCAGACGGAGCCGGTTTTTGTGCAGTAAACGGGGGTCTGACGCATGAACCAACAGGGCGGAGCGGACATACACGAGGAGACAAACTCGCAATCGTTTTCCGGCGAGCAGTCCGTTGAGCGGTTTCGGACGCGCGTTTCCGTCGGCACGCTTGTTGGCGTCATGACTTGCCTGCTTTTCGCCGCCCTGCTGATGCTGGTATCGTGGTTGCCAGGCCGACAGGGAGCTTCCATTGCAGGAGGCACGGGCGGAGGAGTCGGCGCAGGAACTGGCAATGCCGTCGGTAATGGCACGTCGTCCGGTGAGGATGCCAGCGGTGACGACGATCGCACAGTGGCAGGAGAAATCGAAGCACCTGCCGATGCCTCTGCCGGGCGCGATGGCCCGGATTCGGGAGTTGATGCGCAGGCGGAAGACTCCGGCCATGCAGATATAAGGACAGCTCAGGATGATGCAATTGCCGCGAAGGGAACGGGGTCGGTTGATGCTGAGAAATCCCCACCACAATTGTCGTTCACAGTTCCACCACTCGAAAGACTTCAGGCCGATCCATCGAATGAAGATGGAACCCGCGCCGCCGCCGCCGGATCGCCTGGCATGTTTGCCGGACGTGATGCCGAAGAGCGAAAGAAGCTTGCGGAAACCGAAGGCGGCAGCGCTGCCAGTGAATCAGCCGTGGAGCGCGGTCTCAAGTGGTTAGCCGATCACCAGGACAAAGATGGGCACTGGTCGCTGCACGAATTTCATGCAGCGGGAGAGTGCAACGGACAATGTTCCAGTCCGGGAGGCGTCTCCAGCGATGCGGGCGGGACAGGCTTCGGGCTGCTGCCGTTTCTTGGCGCTGGATACACTCATCAGAGCGGCAAGCATGAAAAGACGGTGAAGAACGGACTGAATTGGCTCATCGCAGACCAAACGAAGGAAGGCACGTTTCGTCATTGTGGAGGAGGCACTCTCTATGCGCACGGAATCGCATCGATCGCGTTGTGCGAAGCCTGGGCCATGACAAAGGATCCGAAACTTAAACAACCAGCACAGCGATCAATCGACTATATCGTGAAAGCTCAGCATGACGGGGGCGGCTGGAGATATCAGGCTGGTATGGCGGGCGACACCAGTGTGACAGGCTGGCAGGTGATCGCCCTGCGAAGTGCTCGACAGGGAGGTCTGCAGATTCCCAAAAACGTGATGAAAAAAATATCGGCGTTTCTGGATTCTGTGCAGACCGACAAGAAAGGCAGTGGTTACCGTTACATGCCGAACGGCAGAATCACCGACGCGATGGTGGCCGAAGGGCTGCTTTGCCGCATCTACACGTCCTGGAATTCAAAGCGTCCGGGACTGGAGGCTGGAGTCCGGTATCTGCTGTCACGTCCGCCGCAACCTGGCGGTGAACTTTACTACTGGTACTATGCAACTCAGGTCCTGCATCATTATGGCGGAGAGCCCTGGGAGGAATGGAATCCCGTCATGAGAGATCTACTGATCGATTCGCAGTCGACTGAAGGTCACGAATCCGGAAGCTGGGCTCCGCAGGGCGGACACGATAGCGCTGGCGGGCGAGTCTACGCAACATCGCTGTCGCTGCTCACGCTGGAAGTCTATTACCGCCATAAACGGATGTTTTAGGTCTAGCAACGTGTTGCTCACTGGCGTTGTAAACAGCGGATAGTCCCAAGGCGAAATGAAAGAACAACGATGAACGACAAAGAGCCGGTGTTGCTGACGATCGTGATTGAAACGGCTCGCATGAGGTGGCTGGCGGGGGGCATCGGTCTGGATCAGAATGTGTTTCCCCTGCTGGAATCATACGACGACGATCTCGCCGGATACTTTGATCTGGCTTTCGATGAACAGGTTTCGTTTCTGCGTCATCGATTCTGTGGTGCGCTGCAGCGGGGTTGTGATCGATTGTGGGGAATCCGCAAGAAAGCCTGCCAGTTCCTATTCCTGACTGACAAAGCCTTCCCGCACGCTCCACCGGAACTGACCGAACGCATCGCTGAGCATCTGGTTCAGTGGATGTCGAACCCGCCCGTCATATTCTTTTCCGTCGCTGGCGGTTCATGGACGACGCGGCCAATCGAGATCACATCCATCGCCGGAGACATTTCGCCTGCGTATTTCGACGCGCTGCAGCTCGGACTGCCGTCCCTCCTTGATGCCGTCAGCCAGGCGGACCGATGGGAACGAGTTCCGCTTCCGAAATCTCACAGCACTTGACCTCAGGTGCGCCCGAGCATGTATTCGTGAAGAAAGTGGATGGTCACTTCCTGGTGATTGCTGTGCCAGGCGTTCAGGTCGCCGATTGAGATCAGCCCCTGCACCGTGCCGCTTTCATCCACCACTGGAAGATGTCGAATGCGGTATTGACGAAAGATGCTGCGGGCGTCTTCGATCGACGTGTCGGGCCTGCAGCAGGCGACTTCCCTGGTCATCACTTCCCCGACCTGAACCCGCGAGGGAGCTCGTTCCACCGCCACGACGCGCCGCAGGACGTCGCGTTCGGTAAAAATGCCCACCAAATTCTCGTCATCATCCATCACGAGCAGGGCACCAATGCTGTGCTCGTTCATTTTCTGAGTGGCCGACAGCACCGTTTCGTGCGGATGAGTCGCTTGCAGAGAATGTCTCTGCTTCTGGTTCAGAATATCGGTAACGCTTCCCATAATCCTGGCTCCTGTCTCGGTGAAGGGATTCTGCAACTGAGCATGACATGACGGGACGGACAGGCGTCGGCGATGGGGTGGACTGGCGAGAGACGCACATCCGCGAACGAACATTACAGTAACAAGGCCTGGACGTGTGAGCAATTAATGCAACCCGCATGTTGCGAAAATTCGGCAAGGACCGAAGCGTGATGCCGTCATTGCGCGGGGTGCCTTTGGAATTGATGCAACTTCGAGCAGTTCGCATCGATAGGCCATTCGTGGTCTGTTCAATGTGTCAGAGGGATTGCGAAGTATGAGTGCGACTCTCAAATCGGGACCGGTGGTACGGTCGGAAACCATCGAAGAAGCCCTCCTGGCATTGCAGAGCGGTGAGAATTGCGAACTGCCCGTGCTGCCGGAAGTTGCCGCCCAATTATTGAAGCTGACCGGCGATGTCGATTGCAATATCGGCGACGTCGTGCCACTGCTCAAACGTGACCAGTCACTGACCAGCCACCTGCTGCGAATCGCAAATTCGGTGCGGTACAACACAGGAGTCACCGTTTCGTCGGTGCAACAGGCTGTGGCTCGCCTCGGACTCCTGGCGGTTCGTGAAATCGTCGTCCTGATCTCATGCAAGTGTCGTGTCTTTGATGTGCCGGAATTTGAAGCGCACGTTCGCCAGTCGTTTCGGCATTCTCTGGCAACCGCCGCGTTCGCTCAGGAAATCGCCCGCGTGCGCCGGATGAACGTCGAGGAAGCGTTCCTGACCGGATTGCTGCACGACGTTGGTCGTCCCATTTTGTTTCAGGCGCTCGCTGATCGTCGACGAACGCACGGACTTGTGGCCAGTGACACGGATGTGTTGCGTGTCGCCGGTGAGTCGCGCGTTTCGTTCGCCGCAAAACTGATTGTTCAATGGGAACTTTCGCAACGCGTGGCCGAGGCCGTGCAGTATCAACTGTCGCCGCGGGAAGCACCTGCGTGTGCGTTGCAGGCAGCATCTCTGAATCTGGCGATGTCTCTCGCAGTCGGCATTCTGAGTCCGATCGCAACACCACAAGCAGAAGATCAGCCACATCCGATGCTGGAAGTGCTCAGCATTTACCCCGAACAGTTTGCCACGATTCAAAAAAACAGCAGCCAGATTTTGGAATGGGTAGACTCAACAACATGATTGCAGCCAACAATGACTTTGATGTGGTCGTCATCGGGAGCGGTCCCGCAGGACAAAATGCAGCGATGGAAGCTGCCGAACGCGGTGCGCGCGTGCTGATTGTGGAACAGGAACCGCAGGTTGGGGGAGCCTGCGTGCAGTATGGCACGATCCCCAGCAAAACCCTGCGTGAAACAGCTCTCACGCTGACCGCCTTTCAACGTCGCAGCGGAGATGTCTACAAAATCAGCCGCGATGCAGAACTGAGCATCAGCAGTCTGATGAAGCGTCTGAATGAAGTCGTCCACGCGCATCAGGAGACGACGCGCAGATTCCTGGAACAGGCCAAAGTCGAACGTGCCTATGGCCGCGCGGCGTTTGTGTCTCCCCACGAAATCGCCATTTCCAGCGTCAAGGGTGGACGATCGTTCGTGATCGCAGAAAACGTCATTGTGGCCACAGGATCACGTCCGCGTAATCCGCCAAATGTCGCTGTGGACCATGAGAACATTCTCGACAGCGATTCCATTCTCTCCATGACCTACCTGCCGCGTTCGATCATCATCCTGGGTGGCGGCGTGATTGCGTGTGAGTACGCTTCCACATTTGCGTCGCTGGGAGTCAAAGTCACGTTACTTGACAAAGCACCGATGCCCCTGGGATTCCTCGATCCGGAACTCGTCAATTTCTTTGTGAGGCAGCTGATTGCGAACGGAGGCGAGTTTCGCGGAAACAGCGAACTGGAATCCGTCGATTGGGATAATATCAGCTCTGTCAGAGCCACCCTCAGGACCGGCGAAGTGATCAAGGCCGACAAAGCGTTTGTGGCGTTAGGCCGCGTCGCGAATCTCGACACGCTGGCGGTCGATAAAGCCGGACTGCAAGTGTCAGATCGCGGTCTGCTGATCGTCAATGAGTTCTGTCAAACGAATGTCCCTCACATCTACGCCGCGGGTGATACGATCGGTCCGCCGGCACTGGCCTCGGCATCCATGGAACAGGGCCGTCGAGCCGCCTGCCATGCGCTGTCCGGAAAGATGCACACCGGACTTGGATCGCTGCCGTCCGGCATCTACACGATTCCGGAAATTGCCACTGTGGGACTGACCGAGCAGCAGGCGATTGAAAAGGTCGGCAGTCCGATGGTGGCTCGAGTTCACTTCGATCAGATCGCAAGAGCCCACATCATGGCATCCACGTCTGGTCTGTTGAAGCTGGTCGCGGATGAACGCGGCGACAAGTTACTGGGTGTTCAGGTTGCCGGCGATGGCGCGACAGAACTGGTACACCTTGGACAGATGGCGATTATCGGCAGGATGTCCGTTGATACATTCGCCAACGCCACGTTCAACTTTCCGACAATGGCCGAAGCCTACCGCATCGCTGCGTTGGAGATTATCCACGCCCGCGACTGGAAAGCTGACTCGGGCGACGCCGACGGCCGCCATGTGTCCCGATTGCAGCCTGCCCAAAATGCATGATATACCGCACGCGGTTGGCGTTCGCTCGTTTAACCGCGTGCCCAGCGGGCCGCGCTTGTTCTATTTGAGATTTCGTATTTGAGATTTGAAATACGAAGCGCGGGGCGTTGCCCACGCGGTTAAACGAATGTGCCAGCCTCAACTGCGCGCGGAATTTGTCCAGACTCCTATCGCCATTGTTTCAGCTTGTTCAGATTATTAATACTGAAAGCGCACAGGATCCCGAACAGGATCATCATGCCTTTCGGGTCTGGCTGAAGCATTGAAAGAATTGTGCCGTGTGGTTCCGGAAGCCAGGCAAACAAAATGTAGGGGATAAACGGAAGATGCAGATCGCTGTTCAGGCACCAGGCACCTCGAACCGCGAGGAGGGCAGATGAGACCGCAGAAATCTGCAGGACGATTTCCCTGATGTTCCTCCGTCGCGGCCCATACAGTTCCAGCAGGTTCTCCGTGATGTTGCCTCCGTCGAGTGGCAGACAGGGCACGAAGTTCACCAAATTCCCAAAGACTCCGAAGAACAGCATCATGTGCACGGCGAAGACTTTCGGTGAGTCGTAGTCTCTCAGGAAATCCAGCGGATCCTGTGTGGTGACCAGCAATACAACGTAGACGATCGCTGCCAGTGCAAGGCCAGCTAATGGTCCGGCTGCTGAGATTCGGAGGTTTCGTCCAGGTGACATCCGTGTCGATGTGGCCAGACCAAACAGGAACACAAGCACGATCTCGGACGGAAACCCATAGCGTCTGGCCACCAGAGCGTGTCCCAGTTCGTGGACAAGCACGGAGACAAAGACGCACACGATTCCGATCAGAGTGAGGGCAATATTCTCGCCCCGCCAGGTGACCATCGCGGATGACAGCCAGAACAGCGGATGGACACGGACCGGAACATCGAACAATCGGAATCGCAGATCGAATTCCGTTTCATTGCCAGCACCCATCATAAGCGAATCCTTTGACGATCAGAGTTCAGCCACAGAATCGCAGTGAATTCCAGATGCGAAGCCGAATCTTGCCGAGCTATCGCGAAAATCCCTGAGAATCGAACTCTGTGGTCGCTGCGTGTCGCAAAAGATACAGTGTAGACCGCCGAAGTCGAATCCAGCCATGTGACTCAATTCATTTTCGCATTCGTGCCTGGATCGGAATCTGGATTTGACCGTCAGTCGTTCAAGGAAATCCGTGCGTTGGGAAGTCTGTTTCGAATCATCCTGGACCTGCCAATCCTGCGCGGAGTGCTGAAGCCCTTCACGCGCCTGCTGGTGGGTTTGATCGCCATTCCGATCTTTCGCTTCATCCTGAAGCGCGTCTTCCGCCTGCATACGCTGGACAAGGAGCTGGAGAAAGATCTGGAAGAATGGTTTCGCGGGGCTCTGCTGCTGCTGGCGGCGACAGCCAACATGGAACATCTGCTCTTCTGGTGGGTGCAGAACGTGGACTGGCTGGATCGCGCGGACTGGTTCACGATGGGGCTCCGGCTCATGCTGGCCATCGGAGTCATCGAAGCGATGCCTGATCAGGAACTTTTCGGGGTCATGCACCCCGGTCCTCCGAGACTGCACAAAGGCGAGAGTTACTTCCGTCAAGTCTGGCAGAGAAGATGGGATTTTCTCAAAGGCATCGCCTGCCGGCATCTGAATCGTTCGTCACCGGTTCTGGCAATGATGTGTGCCATTGTCGGTGCGCAATTGCCGACGATGGATGAGCATCGTGCAGACATCGCACGCCACGATTTTGTCATCGGCTGGTCCTATTGCGAACAGTGCAGCATGGTCATGCCGCTTCAGTGCCTGGCGTCTGCCGAACAGGTTTACCGCGTAGCGCCCGAAATCGCGGAAATGAAACGGCACATCGATCAGTTTGAACGTCGTCGCGAGCGCTGGATGGTGGGCTGGGTCTGCTATCTGCTGGCGATCATCCAGTATCTGATCATCGGCCTCGTGACGCGCCGTGATAAAGCCATGGACATGCTGAGCGAATTCGACCGCGCCGTTGCAGATCGAAGGAAAGAACTGGTTGAAGAATTTGTGGAAGAGGGGAATCTGCCCGTGGATTTTGAGGCAACAGCACCGAATCCGGAACAACCGCCCAGTGAACCGCTCCCGGAGAAGCCAGACGCTGGGCCCGCTCCGTAGATGTTTGACATGCGTTTTCCATGTAGGTCCTTTCTGCCGGAAAGGACTGTCTTCTGTAGGTCCTTTCTGCCGGA
>JANOUN010000560.1:0-7028 GCA_031416875.1 Planctomycetota bacterium
CGATCGCAAATCGCGTCTGGGGTTTTATGCTGGGAAAGCCGCTGCACGAACCAGTCGATGATCTGCCGCATCCGGTGGATGGGGAAATCGACGCTCTGGATATTCTGGGGCAGGAATTTCGCGCTCGTGGAGATCGGTTGAGTGTGCTCATTCGCATGATCGCGATGTCCGATATATTTCGTCTTTCGTCCGAATCGAGTGCGGACAACGAAGAGACCTATGCCAAACAAGTGCAGGCATGGTCGGTATTTCCACTGGTGCGATTGCGGCCGGAACAGGTCATTGGATCATTGTTTCAGGCGGGGCATGTGCGATCGATCGATCAGAATTCCAATCCCTTCGTGCGTGTCGCAAAGTTTGGCAATGAGAACGATTTTCTCAACGAATACGGCGACCTTGGTGACGATGAATTACTGCAGCAGGTCGGCACGATCCCTCAGGCCCTGTTGCGAATGAACGGACGCTTCACGGCGGAACAAAGCAAAGTGGATGCGCTGTCCGCGCCGGCAGCGATCCTCAGTTTCTCGCCGGACAATGCCGCCGTCATCGAGAATTGCTATCTGGCTTGTCTGTGTCGTCTTCCGGCAGTCGATGAACGGACCTATTTTCTGAACCTGCTGGAATCAACGACCGAAGCCGCAGAAGAGAGACGAAAAGCAAATCCTGAGGCGCCTGCAGTAAGTCCCGACCCAAAACCGACGCGAACGCGCGCCCAGGTCGTGGAAGATCTGATGTGGACGTTGTTTAACAGTCCTGAGTTTTCCTGGAACCACTAGCATGCATCTCAGCCCCACACGTCGTCAGGTTCTGCAGTTTCTGTCCGCTTACGGCGTTTCTCTGGCACTCCCGGCAATGACCGCCCGCGCAGCGGCGCGGAGGCGGGATGAGCGCCCGAAGTCCCTGATCACGTTGTGGATGAACGGCGGGATGAGTCAGTTGGAGACGTGGGATCCTCATCCCGGCACGAAGTCGGGCGGGGACGTCAGGGACATTGCGACGTCGAACAAAGACGTGCGTATTTCAGAATTGCTGCCGCAGATGGCCGAGCAACTGCATTCGTGCATGCTGATCCGATCACTGACTTCGAAAGAAGGCGACCATGAACGCGGAGCGGCGTTTGTGAAAACGGGCTATCGTCCGGAACCGACATTGAAGTATCCGACGCTGGGAGCGATTGCAGCGCATGAATTGCCAAACCCAGAGCTGGAGATTCCTCAATACGTGACTCTCGCACCGGACCGCATTGTGCCGGAAGGCGGATATCTGGGAAATCAATGGGATGCCTTCAGAGTCTTCCAGCCGGGCATGGGACTGTCCAATCTGAAGTCGTACGTAAGTCCGGAGCGTCAGGCGGATCGACTGCAAGGGTTGAATGTCGTCAGCCAGCAGTTTGAACAGCGTCGTCAGTTCGGAGCAAAACGCACGCTGCATCAGAATACCCTCGATCGCGCGCTGGAAATGATGTCGTCGGAGCAATTGAAAGCGTTCGAACTGGAAACGGAATCGTCAAGCACCAAGGCGGATTATGGCGACACGTCATTTGGTCGCGGCTGTCTTGTCGCGCGGCGGCTGGTGGAAGTCGGAGTTCGCTCCATTGAAGTCACTCTGCCAGGATTCGATACGCACGTGGCGAATCACAGCGGTCATGTCACCAATTGTAAGATCCTTGACCCGGCGATTGCGACGCTCATTCGGGAACTGCGAGAACGCGACCTGCTGGAGTCGACGATCGTCCTCTGCATCAGTGAGTTCGGTCGCACGCCGAGCATCAATCCGGCGGCTGGCCGCGATCACTGGCCGAACTGGTTTTCGTGCATGATTGCCGGTGGCGGATTCCGCGAAAGCGCGGTCATCGGAGCAACGCCACACGACGTGTTTGAAGGGAAGAACTCCGACGGCAAACTGATTCTGCCTGCCGAGCCGGTCCTGGTTCCCGAGCTTTACGCTACCATCATGGCGACGATGGGCATCGACTTCCGCAAGGAAATCCTCACGCCCATCGGCCGCCCCATTCGCTTCGCGGACGCCTTGCCCTCCGCGTATCTGCTGAAAGAAGATGTGGCACGCAAAGTCATCACGAGCTGACCGTCCAGTTTGCGGTTTGACGGCGTCGGCTCTATCATCCCTCGCCATGCAAACCGGGAGTCCCAATTTTACTGAGCAGAGTATCGCGATCGTCGGCGTCGGGCTGATTGGCGGCTCGATCGCTGCTGCGGTGCGCAAGCGGTTTCCGGAATGCAAAGTGATCGGCATCGGGCGGAATCAGGAACGGCTGAAACTGGCGACAGCACGCGGACTGCTGACCGAGTGGTCTGATCAGATTTCTCATGCCACGATTCCGGACAGAACCCTGGGAATTGTATGCCTTCCGGTGGACCAGATTGCCGGAGCAGTTCGACAGTTGCTGGATGCCGACTGCGAACTGGTGACGGACGCAGGAAGTGTGAAAGCCAGCGTGTACGCGGCATTAGACGATGTCGCAGCCGGACGATTCGTTGGGTCACATCCGATCGCAGGCAGCGAGCATACGGGATTTGAAAACTCCGATGCAGATCTGTTCGTCAATCGAATGTGCGTCGTGACTCCGGTCAAGGCCACCCCGATCGATACGGAACGCATCGTGGCGTTCTGGAAATCCATCGGTTCGACGGTGCAGCAAATGTCACCGGATGAACATGACCGTGTGCTCGCATTGACCAGTCATCTTCCGCATGTCGTCGCGGCCGTGATGAGCGGCTGTGTGGCGACGGAGCTGTTGCCGTTCACGGGTACGGGATTTCGTGATACGACTCGCATCGCCGCCGGATCGGCCAGCCTTTGGACATCGATCCTGCTGGGCAATGCCACTCACTGTGTGGAATCAATCGATGCGGCGGAGCGATTGCTGCAGAAATTTCGCGACGCCATCACAGCAGGCGACGCATTGACGCTGGAATCGTTGCTGGAATCGTCGGCGCAGCACCGAAGAACGCTATGAGCCGATCCATTCGCGAAAACGACTGTCATCCACGTTGCGGCCACTGACGACCACGACGATATCGCCTTCGCCTGTGATATCCGTTTTTCCGTACAGCAGGGCTGCCAGGGTGATTGCTCCCGACGGTTCGGTACGCAGGCCATGGTTGTCGTAAATCCAGCGCATCGCCTGTTGCGTTTCTGCATCGGGGACACTGACCGCCTCGGTCACATGCTGCTTCAGGATCGGCCAGTTGTGCGTGCCGACATCGTACGAAAGCAGGCCATCGCAGATGCTCGTTGGTCGTTCCACACGCACCCGATGTCCGGCGGCCAGCGACTGGCAAAAGTCATTTGCCGATTCCGGCTCGACTCCGATGATGGCGGCATCCGGAAACGCATCGGCAATGGCCAGAGCATGCCCGGCCATCAGTCCGCCGCCGCTGACCTGGCAAAGAAACTGTGAGACCGTGCGGTCCTGACGTTGCAGCTCCGCAGCGATTTCAAGACCTCCCACACCGTTGCCGGCGATGACATGCGGGTCATCATAAGGAGAGGCCTGGATCGCGCCCTCGCCTTCGACGATTTCGCGAGTGAGGCGATCGCGGTCGCCGGTCTCGTGGTCGCGGGCGATGTCATACGTGCGGGTCTCCGCACCGAAGGACCGAGTCAGATTGAACTTCACGGCCGGGGCACTCTCCGGCATCACGACGATGACGCGTTTCCCATATCGCATCCCCGCGAACGCAATCCCCGATGCGAAATTCCCCGACGAATGCGCCGCGACGGGTCGCGATCCGATCCGCTCCAGGTTATTCGCCATCCAGTTCAGAGCACCCAGCAGTTTGAATGATCCAGAAGGAGTCCAGCCGTAGTCCTTGAGCCAGACGCGGCGACTGGCGGGCAGTCCCAGTTCTTTCTCCAGGGCACACGACCGGATCAGCGGCGCGGGAGTCACATGCCTGCGAATCACGGCCTCGGCTGCGCGGACGTCACGAATGGTCGCGATGGGAATTGACATCGACGGCATGTCTTTCGGGATTGCTGTAAACGTGAGTTTTATTGTCGGGGCAGTATGGGCATTGTAGCGTGAAATTTCGGCGTGGTGAACTGTGATCCGCCTATCGTCTGAGAGCTATTTCCAAGCGAGGGCTTTTCCCGCAACTCAAGGGACAAGGGTGAAAGGTTTTTTTACCACGGATTTCGCGGATGTCACAGATAATCGCAATATGACTCATCCGTACTGCTCACAGTTGATTTCCTGCTCTCCCGCGAAGATGTTCTGACGTCTGTTTGCGGAAGTCAGTTCCGGCAGAAAAATAAGCGGCAGAAAAATACAGACCAGTATTTGCGTTATTGTGCAATTCATTTTTCTGCCATCAATTTTTCTGCCAAATGTGTTCCTGCGTGAATGACAACGCCGTTCTTGTGTGCCGACTTCGATCATGGGTTGCGTGCGAAGCCAGCGCAGGGACGTCCGTGGTAAAAAACAGCGATTGGAAAGACAACTGCGTTCGCAATGCGTGGCACAAAGGAGTCTGACTGCGTCACCCATCGAACGTGATCAAAGATGGCGCGCCCGGGGACGAAATATCTTCTCAGGAAAAGAACATTATCAACGTTTGCTGAACAGAGTTCTTTCGAATTTCCAGTTCCGTGAACGGGAACATGTCACTGCAATGTGAAAGGGGCTGATCAGCAGGGGCTAAAGTTGCGCTTCCTCATAATGGGCCTGACAGGCACTGGAATACGACACGCGGATCCGCCGTGACTTCGGAAAAAACTGCAGGCAAGCCGTGGTATTCCAGTACGAGCTGTGCATACAGGGGGTGTTGTCATCGGGCGTTCCAGTGGGGCCGTGATCCGCCATGATGGCTGCAAGTTCTTCGGCGCCGAGACGTTCGGCCTCTCCCAGCAGTTCCTCGAAGCGCTGGTCGCGGAGTTGAGACGATTGATGCAGACGCCGCCCACGCAAAGGCGTGGGAGCGCGATCTGTATACACAGCTTTCCAGGGGATTTGGACTTCGCGCATGTGATCGCTGGAGAACGCATTCGTGTGGAACAACACGTCTTCACCCGGGGCTGGCCGTCGCAGATGGCTCCGTGTACTCGATAGTTCCAACGAGGCGATATCTCCGCTCGCATCGCAGAGCATCAGTAAGCCCCCGCCCCAGCGCGGCGTCGAAATGATCATCTCAGCCGCCTCAGCGACGGTACTGCACTGCTCCAGCGCCTCAGAAATAGCCATTGAGATCGGAACGGCAGGTCCTGTCGGTTCGTCAGTTGTGAACCCGTAATTGTAAATGATGCACAAGCCTGCTTCATTCATGCCGTCAACGGCACCGACCAGGGGCGCAGTCGTAAACTCGAAGGCCCGCAGTCGTCCCTGGGGCCGGCTCTCGCGAATCAGGTAATACGGCTGGATTAAGGGCAGGTAATCGAAGTTGCGGGCGACCATTGGTTCTCCTGTGATGGAGCGACGACCGCGGACGGCGATCGCCGAGCAGGCTCCTGGGCACGCCGTGCAACCACCGACGGACGACAAGACGGGTTCCAGGGCATTAAACAGATGGATCGTCCTGAGACCTATGCCAGCACCCTCTGCAATTCCTGCCAAGCGCTGGCTCAGCGCCGGGTGATGACGATTCAGAGCGCGGGTCAGAAAATCCGACGCCTTTCGTTCGGCCAGCCAACGGTAGCCGGAATAGGGTAGCCACCAGGGTTGCTGGAGACGAAATGCTTCGAGCTTCGCGAGAACGTGACGAGCGCCATGGATCTTGTGTTGCAGGCCCGCACCCTGGGCCAACCCCATTTCCCTGGCAGATCCCTGGCAGATAACCTCGACGATTTTTGATGCGGACATTAGAGCGCCAATCCCTCGGGAACGAGTAATGCCCGACCACGGCTCGTCGAGCAAAACGACCGGCTCGGCCGGAGCTGAAATGCATGGGACCATGCACACGGAGCATGGTGAATCACTGTTCGTTATTCAACCTCAGTCGCAGAAAACCCTGAAATCTCGCCAAGCGACGCCCAATCCGGACTGCCACTGCCGGCCATGCGAAACAGCAATTGTTTCAGGGGCTGGATCGGCGCAACGGTTGCTGGCATTACCAAGGGTGCCGCAGGTGGCGCGGCGGGTGTTGGAGATGATGACTCATTCTGGCGGGGACAAGGCACCACGGAAGGTGCGCCAATTCGATGAACAAGACCTTCGCGACCTTTACGAAGGCGTTGAAAAAAGATCGCTACCTCGAGAGCATCCAAGCCCACCTTCTTCGACTGCCGTCGTACCGCCGCTTTCCAACCGACGAGGAATTTCGCCGCGACTTGCACACTCGCGATCTCTACAATTTCCGCAGCCGAAGTTACTGGCTGCGCCGGCTGGAGAACCACGGTCGAAAGGAGCGAGTGCCGGTCGATGAATACACCATTGAGCACATCCTTCCGCAGAATGAGAACCTATCCTCCGCATGGAAGACGGCGCTCGGACCGGAATGGGAGCGCGTGCAACAAACATGGCTGCACACTCTCGGGAACCTGACACTCACCGGCTACAACTCGGATTACAGCGACCGGTCTTTCATCGAGAAGTGTGACATGCCCTCCGACCCTGAAAAAGGACTGAAGTTGAGCCCTCTCAAGCTCAATCAGGGGCTCGGTCAACTCGACCAGTGGAACGAAGATGCAATCAAGGCGCGAGCCAGCCGCCTCGCCGACATGGCGATCAGCGTTTGGATCGCGCCCAAGTTGGCACCGGATGTTCTGGCACTGTACCGTCCCCGGGCAAACACGGCTGCCAAATATAGCATCAACGACCACCCGCAACTGCTCACGCCCAAGCTGCGAGAAGTCTTCCAGGCGTTCAGAAAGGACGTGCTGGCTCTTGACCCATGTGTGACTGAGGAGGTTCTGAAGCTCTATATTGCGTACAAGGCAGAAACCAACTTCGTGGATGTGGTGCCGCAAACCAAGCGGCTGCGGCTTTCGCTGAACATGGCTTTCCCTGAAATTAACGATCCCAACGGACTCTGCAAGGATATTACTGGTGTTGGCCGCTGGGGCAACGGCGA
>JANOUN010000561.1:0-1991 GCA_031416875.1 Planctomycetota bacterium
GCGAAGATGAAAGGCCGCAGATCGCAGAAAGCCGATGGGGTCGTCAATATGCTCAAGTGTGTCGAGCAAAAGGATTGAATCAAAAAATCCTTCCCATTCAGGCCGGCGGTCGTGAATATCGTAAACGTACAAGGATCCTCTTCCGCCTGCGGCCATTCGCAGGGCAGCTTCGTTCAGATCACAACCATCAACAGAAACGTCGAATTCGCGTTCAAATTGGAGACCCGCCACACCGTTGCCGCAGCCAATTTCCAGGACCCTTGTGCCAAGGTCCACGTCTCGAACCAACCTTCGCAATGCAAAAAAACGCCACTGAAACCAGAAATGGTCAGTCGATGCATATTGATACCAGCTGTCCGCCATGTTGATGGGGGATGGCTCTGAAAGCCGCTCAAATTGAACCGTCATTGTACACGAATGTCTGTTAGGGCGAATAAAAAGTGGACGAGTTGAGGTGGGCAGTCGGATTCGAAACTCGCTAACATAGCGGCTATTGTGGCATTCTTCGAATGGCGTGACTAGAGAAAAGCATGGGTTATTTTTGCCCAGGCGAGCGTATTGGCACAAGATCAATCCCGGCGATCATGGACTTTACTCGCGATTACGGTGGTTCCGTCTGGCTCAAGGCATCAGTAATTGTGCCCCATTAAAGCCAGAATCCTTCATTGAGCGTCTGAGAAAATGGCAAACGAGATCGAGCTAAGTATCGTCGTACCGCTGCTTGACGAGGAGGATGTGTTCGTTGAACTGGTCGCACGACTTCGCGACATGATGGTTCGATCCGGATTTTCCTGCGAGGTCGTCCTCGTTGACGACGGCAGCCATGATCGCACACCTCAGTTGATTGAAAGTGTGTGTACCACAGACCAGCGGTTCAGTGGAATACTGCTGACACGCAATTTTGGACATCAGCACGCCATCAGCGCCGGGTTAGATCACGTCCGAGGAAACACGGTGGCGATCGTGGACGGGGATTTGCAGGACCCACCGGAGATTCTCCTGGAGTTCCACGAAAAGCTCGGCGAAGGCTACGACGTTGTCTACGCAATTCGTAACAACCGGAAAGAGTCGTGGCTGAAGCGATTTTGTTACTGGTCGTTCTACCGACTGCTGAAGACGATCGCGACAGTCGATATTCCGCTGGACGCTGGAGATTTCTGCGTGATGCGGCGACGTGTCGTTCGAGAAATCACATCGATGCCCGAACGCCACCGTTTTCTGCGAGGACTACGCTGCTGGGTTGGTATGCGGCAAATTGGCGTTAAGTATGAACGTCAGGCGCGACTTCGAGGCAAGAGCAAATTCAGCCTCCCCAAGCTCATCCTCCTGGCTATCGATGGTCTTCTCACATTCAGCGAACTCCCACTGAGACTCGCCACCGCAAGTGGCAGCCTGATCGCAACTGCAGCATTTGTGTGGGGTCTCTATATTGTCGCTTGGCGCTTTGCAGGAAACCCCTCAGACCTGCCCGGGTTTGCCACACTCGGGTGCGGCATGATGTTTCTGGGAGGCATTCAAATGGTATTCATGGGCGTTCTTGGCGAGTACATTGCCAGAATTCATAACGAGGTGAAGCGACGACCGATCTACATAATCGACAAAGTCATCGACTTCAGCCGGGGGCAGACGCAAACCGCCGAATCAAACGAAGCACATTGAATTTGCACGTCAAAGCGAGAACAGCATGTCAATTCACCGGACAGCCAACCGGGATGGCTTACGCTTAGACCCCCTCTAAAAACCTCCGTGGCCGCGTTGTGGCGAGAGTGGTCGAGTTGCAAGGAAGAGCGACGAGGTGACAAATGTCGTGATTGCAGTCAGAAAACCACCTGACAGTGTCTCCTCAGCAGACATTGAAACATGCTAAACGCGTCTTTGCGCTGCGAATCTAAAATGATTTTATCTTGAAATCCATGATCGACGACACGCTTCCGCTGCGACACGCTGTACTTCAAAGTTTCGTCCTGACCGGCCTGACTACTCAGTTCCTC
>JANOUN010000562.1:0-16015 GCA_031416875.1 Planctomycetota bacterium
TGCCGACCGCCGACGATGTCCCACAGACGCAGCGTACCGTCGGCACCGGATGAAACCGCAAATGTTTCATCGGGACTCAGCGCGACTGCATGCACTGCACCGACATGACCGTTGAGCTGAAACTTTTGCTGACCGGCAAGCGTATCCCAGACTCGGACAGTCTGATCGGTGCTGCACGACACAACCGTCGAGCCGTCATGTGTCACGGCCACGCCGTACACAGGTCCGCCGTGATTGAACTGTCGACGCTGTTCAAGCCCCGCATACGCCCATTCTTCGATCTGACCATCAGCCAATGCTGCCCATACCGAGCGACTGTCAGCTGCGAATAACAATCGGTTGACCGGACTTGCGACCGCAAACTGCTGATGCAGCATCAGTTCCACCGGAGGCTGAATGCCCGGCACCGACGGTGCAAAAATGTGGATCGCATTTTTTGTCGTGGAAACGGCCAGCTTGCGATTGTCGGGACTCCATGCCATTGCCGTCACAGTGGCATCGACATTCAGTACCTGCAATGTCTTTGTGCCGTCGTTTACATTCCAGACAAGAACTTCGCCGGGTGATCAGCAGCTTATCATCACCGGACGAAACGATCGTTTGGCCATCACTCAGAAAGCGTACGCACGGAATGACTGTCTCCGCCGTATGCTCAGAAAACGATTCCATTAGCTGCCCCGTCGTGATATCCCACAATCGCAGGATGCCATCGGCACAACCGGTCGCGACCCGCGTGGAATCAGGAGCCACGAAAACTGACGCCACAGCTTTCGGATGTTCGATCGCATGGACAATCGAGCCGTCTGCGATTTTCCAGACACGAAGTGTTTTATCTTCGCTGACCGAACACAGGATCGTCCCATTGGGTGAAACGCTCAGTTCCGTGACAGGCGCCGTATGGCCGGTATATGTTTTCACGGCTTCGACGTTTGCCGGGTTTGCGTCGGTCAGATTCCACTGATGAATTGTGCCATCCGCACCGGCGCAAAATGCGAATTGCTGATCCGGCGAGAGCGTGACGGCAGTCGCACCGTTTTTGATCCCGTCCCAGAGTTTCAGCATCGCCCTCTGCACGAGCACACCGTCGTTCCCCGCCCCGACGACGACGATGCTCCGCTGATCCTGACCTGTCCAACCGGCATCAGTCACGGCAAAACCTGTTGCCAGCTCTTCGTGGACCAGGCCGCTTGCTACATTGACAATTTGCACGAAAGGCTGAGCCCTGCACACTGCCACGAATGCACCGTCCCGATCAAATCGGGCTGATGTCAACCCGGCAATCGAACCGATGATACTCGCGTCGTTGACGTTGATCATCTGCATGCGGCCTGCCGTGTTGGCGCGTCCGAACCACGCACTCGTTGGTGAGACGGCGATTTGAGTTGTCTCGCCGTCGGGCTGAGGAAACTCACGCTGAACTTCTCCCGTCAACAGATTGATCAGGCGACACTGCCCGTTTGCCAGCGAGTAGACAGCCACTTGCTGCCCTGGCAGGACGGCGATTTTGCCGCCCGCGACGTCGGATGCAGCCAGTTTTTTCGGGGATGGTGTCGGAAGCTGCCAGACGCGGATGATTCCATCGTCGCCAGCCGACGCCAATCGCTGATCATTGTGCGGCAGGACAATCGCCGTCACTTTGCCTGGATGTGCCTGCAGTCGAGCCAGCGGCTGATCAAGATCGGGGCTCCAGACCATGATGTGACCGGTGACATCCGCCGTGGCGAACGACGTTCCATCGTTGCGATACGCTGTGGCAAGAACATCGCTCGTATGCCCGACTCTCAGCAGTGCCGTTGGCAGTACCGGAGCCGGTGATGCAGCAGCCGTCGCATGCGTCGCCAGATCAATCAGCCGGACACTGTGATCCGCCGAACCTGCCAGCAGCAGCGTGCCATCGGGACTAAACGCAAAGTCCATCACCGCAGCACCAGGAGCCGTCACTCGTCGAATCGGATGACTCAGCGGCAGATCCCAGACACGCACCGTGTTATCCTGCGCGCCGGTGACCAGCGTTCTTCCATCGGCACTCACGGCCAGACAATACAACGGTCCTGTGTGCTGCCTGAACGTTTGCAGTTCCTCACCGGACACAGCATCCCATAACTTGGCTGACTGATCACTGCTGGCCGTGACGACTCGCCCGTCTTCTGCCGCAAAAGCGGCCATCATGACGGCTCCGGAATGCCCCTTGAGCATGACGTCCTGCGCCGACAAGTCTCCCGACACAGTTTTGAGCAGTAAAAACGCCGCAACCGCGAGGACCCATTGATTTCGGTATCGAGCCTGATTCATTGCCCACGCCTTCAAGTCACATACTTCCAGTCGCACAGCAGGACAGTGTGCACAACATCCCGAACAGAATCCAGTTGCGAACTCAGGAAATGTAGCCGTCTCGCTCCGTCGAGACGAGCTTTGAGCAAGTCCACGTGACCAAACAAGCCCGCGTGCTGTTTAAGAGAAGACATTGATTACCATTTCGGCAACGGACCGAATTCATTGTCCAGGTCAGCCGCCAGTCTTCGTCCCCGCCTGTGGAGACGAGCCGTGAGGACTGACTTTATCGGCCAGAGTTCCTTCCACGTCATAATGATTGCCCCGTACGCAGTTGGTCGCCATCCAACATCACATGCCTGAAGGTATCCTGTCGCGATCTGCGCATCAAAACATTCGATGAGAACAGCCTGCCGCAGGAATTCCGCAGCATCCCCGTGAAACTCATCATCAACACGAAGCACACGATGCGTTCCGGGATCGTGGCGTTGCATCAAACGTTCGTGAGAGTGATACAAATCGACAGTCGATTTGACGTGAGGAAGTCGGTGGTTCAATTCATGCATACTGTCTGGAAACGAACTGCATCTGGAAATGTTAGATGTCTGAATCAATCGCACTCTGTCATCCTCAAATCGACAGATGAACTCCGTGTACTGCACGCGCTGCTGGACTTTGCCATCTACTGTTCCCCAGACACTGCTCACCATCGCTGATTCACGTGTACGGACATTGCGATAGAGTTGAACGACTGCACTTGCTCCCGGAACCAGGTCGAGCAAAGTGTATTCCCCGAGACATTCAAAGCCGATCCTTTCCATGTCCTCGATCGCCTCGTCAAAGAACTGCTCGATGATGCCTGAGTTCGGAATCAATGCTGGATCAAACTCCAGGAGTTGCATATCACGTCGGAACCGCTGAATGCTGTAGATCAGAATCGGGGGGACAAGGAAATATGCGAGGGTAATCACTGCCGCCGTGACAAGAATACTGTCTGTCTCTGACATATTCGGCATTCCAGAATTGTGATTCAAAGTCGTGCTGGTCGCGCAACAATCCAGACGACTGTCTGTTGTTACGGGGACGTGAAGAAGACAAACGAATGGGTGACAACCGAATCAAGACGAACTCACGGCTGATCAACGGGCTTTGGGAAGTGCACCACTGCGCCGGGGTTGTTCAGGCGTTTGGCGATCTGCACCAGATCCAACTGTTCGCCTTCACGCAGGAGTTCTCCGGGAGCGACCGGCAGCACACCAAGACTCACCTGCGTGCGACGACTAAAGCCCTCCGTCACAGACTTCGGTGCTCCCTTCCTGGCGTCCTTGAAGGGCAGGACTTTGTACGTTTCTTTGTCCGACCAGATTGTCAGCGTATATCGTTGTTCCGGCGGAATCGGGTGACTTGCGGTTTGCTCAAGCAGGACACCTCCCGGACCAGGCGCGAGGAATACCTCTTCCAAAGTTCCGCCCGATTCGCGCGCCAGCGAAATCTCGATCTGGCTGCCAGCCGGAATCTTTTCCTCCGGCGGCTGCCGCGGATCGAACAGATCGACAATCTGCACGACAAGTGGATCTGTACCGGAATTGATTAATGTGACAGTCGCAGGCGGCAATTCAGGATTCGGAATGAAATTGCGACTGACAAGCTTCGATGTGAAAGCCAGTGAAGGCACGGCGTACCCGGTTGACCATGCCGTGCCGCTCCAGTTCGCGCAGACAAGTCGGCCCAGAGGATCAATGGTGAAAAACGTTCCGACCGCCGGCGCGAAGGCAATGGGGGCTGCGGCAAAGAATCCTGGCCCCATCGAGTGATTGTTCCAGCCTCCGACGGAATCATGAATCCAGACATTCCAGTTGCCGCCAGCACTGATGGTCGACACCATCGGGCCGAACGCTGAGTCACCAATTTCCAGCGGCGCTCCCGGCGACTGACCGGCAGCGACAATGGCGGGCGGCATCCATGGCAGTCCTGCGGGCTTGCTCCACAGCACGAGATTGCCTGCCGGATCAATCGCGGAGACATTCAGCTTCTGACCGGGCGGAAATCCGATCGGAAACACATCAGCGGCCACCGGCGTTCCGGGAATCAGGCCTCCGGCAATGGCCACTGACGACCATGCTCCTCCACTTCCGAAGTAGTAATGCATCGTGCCAAAATGATCGACAGCGAACACATGGTACTGACCGCCGGCGGCGACCGCGCTGATCGATGTTCCGAACGGAAATGATTCCATCGGACTGTTCATGAGATGTCCCACATTCGTGGCTGGATCCACACTCCACAGATCACCTGTGCCCGTCACTCCCATCACAAGTCGTTGCGGTCCGTTCTGCACAAGCTCCAGATGAGCTCCGACGGGAAAACTCTGAGCGGGAAGCAAAACCTGCGGAATGCCACCATTGACGATCTGAAGCAGTTTGTTCGTCGGTGACACGGTAATCACCGTGGGCCAGATCTCTCCCGCCGCCTGAGGAAGCAGGATAATCGGACCTCCGGGGACCAAAGTGTGCGGGAAAGTCACTGGCCGCGGTGTCCAACCCGCCGCTCCCCCGTCGAACAGGATCAGCTTCCCGTCAGGAGCGATGTATCCGGCAGTTGTGGATGCTCCATGCGGCGTCCAGCCGATCCCGACCGGACCTGCGTTTACGGCAACACAACTCAGAATCCACAGGCAGAAAGCCAACCGACGACAAAGAAGAGACGTTTGCATCAGAGTTCTCCATGCCAGTGTTGAACGTATCGACGCAGCGAACAGACTCAAACTGCCAAATTCAGCGGCGATACAGATTCCCAGTTTACACATGACTCTGGCAGACGGCCAACTGTCTCTTCCCGTGATTGTTGGGAAGTGAATTGACTTCTCCGGAAACGGCTCCGACCATGCGGCAGTCGATGCCCCGCAGGGTCACTGCAATCACATTCGTGATCGCGCTGGTTGGGGTCGTGGAATCGAATACCACAGACATCGGGATATCAGATTATGGATCTGGGACTTGTGGGCAAAGTGGCATTGGTCACGGGCGGATCAAAGGGCATAGGGCTTGGAATCGTCCGTCGTCTCATCGCGGAAGGTGCCAGCGTGGCAAACGTCAATCGCAGCGATGCAGAAGGTCGAGCCCTGGAGCGGCAATATGCGGACGAGGGAAAAGAGTGTTTTTTCATTCAGGGTGATCTGGCAGACGTGGATGCCTGCCGGAATGCCGTTGAACAGACTCTGAAGCGTTTCGGACGACTCGATATCCTCGTGAACAACGCGGGCGTCAATGACGGCGTGGGACTCGACGCGGGAGTCGATGCTTTTGTGGACTCACTGCGGCGGAATCTGATCCATGTCTATGCAATGGCCCATTTCGCGCTGGACGCCCTGAAGAAGTCGCGCGGGACGATCGTGAACATTGGCTCCAAGGTCTGTGAAACGGGTCAGGGCGGGACATCGGGGTATGCGGCCTCCAAGGGCGGCATCAACGGGCTGACCCGCGAATGGGCCGTCGACCTGGCCCCGCATGGGATTCGAGTCAACGCCGTGCTTCCCGCAGAAACCTGGACACCGCTCTACGAAAAATGCCTTGCAGCCATGCCGGATCCCGCCGCCGCGAAAGCCGAAATGGAACAGCTTATTCCGCTCGGAAGAAGGTTCACCACCATTGAGGAACTCGCCAACATGGCGGTGTTCCTCGCCTCACCGTGTTCGAGCCATACGACGGGCCAGATCATCTTCGTCGATGGCGGATACACTCACCTCGATCGGAAATGTACAGCTCAGAGTGACGTCGCATCCTTCGGGGCCGCAGCGAGATAAGTCACTTTCTTCCGTAATTCATGACGGTCTGCACATGCATCCTACGGTCGAGAGTCCTGAACAACGGCCTGAACACCGCTTGAAAGAGTGCCGCGATTGTCCCAGAATACTGCCGTTGGGTGAAATGCTGTTACGGTACAAGTCACAAACTCAGGAACATCGAATCGTGTCCACCATCGAAAGAGCTGAGCGGCTGAAAAAAGAACTGACGGACAAGTGGGTGGTTGTCGCCGCCAACGCGCCGGAGCTGAAACGGTTCGCGAACCTGACGGGGAAAGTGAAAACTGTCAACATGAGCTGTCGCGCCCTGGTCGAATTCGATGGTCCCGTTGACATCGGCTGGTACGACATTGACACCAGCTATCTTACGGTTGTCGATGCCCCGCAACCAAAGAAGGCCGTTGCTCACGCGGAAGCCAAGCCTGCCGCCAAAGCCGCTCCTGCTGCCAAAGCTGCACCTGTCGCCGGTGGCGGTTCGCCGCTCGACAAGATCCGAGCTGCCAGTGCCAAGCCCGCTGCTGCTCCGGCTGTCGCCCCGGGAGCTGGTGGTTCACCACTCGACAAGATCCGTGCCGCAGGCGCGAAACCCGCCGCAGCGCCCGCGAATGCGCCTGCCACCAGTGGCGGCTCACCGCTGGACAAGATTCGTGCTGCAGCAAAGCCGGCCGCCGCTGCACCCGCCGTCGAATCCGCGGCTGCACCGACAGCTCCGGAAGAAGCCCCCAAGCCCGCTGCTCCAAAACCTGCAGCCCCGATGAGTGGCTCTCCCCTGGATCGCATTCGCGCTATGGGGGCGGCAAAGAAGGAATAGAGGAGTTACCTCGTTTGACCCGAAGCAGAGATCAAAATGCGAATTGCCTGGTTCGAATGTGCAACAGGACTCAGCGGCGATATGACCCTGGCCGCATTGATCGATGCGGGGGCTGATGTTGCCATCGTGCGGAAAGCGATTGCATCACTGAATCTGCCTGACGTCGTGCTGCGCGTCGAAACGGTCATCAAGGGCGGTTTTCGATCACTGCATGCACTTGTCGATCATCCCGAACAGCACGCTCACCGGCACTTTACGGATATCCGCCGCATCGTCGAACAGGCCACGGCCCTGACTGCGCGGCAGAAGCAACTGGCGCTGCAGATGTTTCTGGCTGTGGCCGAAGCTGAAGCCCGCGTTCACGGATCGACCGTCGAAAAAATCCACTTCCACGAAGTCGGGGCGATTGATTCGATCGTCGATATCGTCGGTGTGGCCGTGGCATTTGATGTGCTGGGAATCGATCGAGTCGTCTGCAACGCGATTCCACCGGGACGCGGGTTCGTGAAAATTGATCACGGAATTTGTCCGATTCCGGCACCCGGCACGGCGGAGATTCTTAAGGGGATTCCCCTGGCGGATATTCCGATCGAATCCGAACTGACGACGCCGACCGGTGCCGCGATCGCGAAAACGCTGGCTGACAGTTTCGGCCCGATGCCCGCGATGACGATCGAGGCCATCGGCTGCGGCTGTGGAACGAAGACGTTTCCGGAACGCGCGAACGTGTTGAGAATCTTTATCGGCACGGCCACCGTCTCGGCCGATACAGAGCACGTCGTGATGCTGGAAACGAATCTCGACGACGTGCCTGGTGAAACAATCGGCCACGTGCGTGAGAGGTTGCTGACTGCCGGAGTTCTGGATGTCTTTGTCACTCCGGTGCAGATGAAGAAAGATCGTCCCGGAGTAATGTTGAGCATCCTCTGCCGTCCCGAACTCGTCGCACGCTGCGAAGACATTGTGTTCGCCGAAACTGGCACGCTCGGCATCCGCCGCCTGCAAATTCAACGCAGCGTTCAGCAGCGCGACATTGTGGAAGTCGCGACGCCCTGGGGCAAGGTTCGAGGCAAACGCGCCTGGCGCACCGGCCTGCAGCCGACGTTCTCGCCCGAGTTCGAAGACTGCGCTCGTCTCTCACGCGAGACCGGAGTGCCACTGCGCGACATCTATCGCGCCGCGGAGTCCGCATTCTCGCCTGGTCCCGGCACTGTGACTCCCGTGTCGCTGCCTCGCGATCATGACCATCACGCTCATGACCATGACCACATGCATGACCACGATCACATGCATGACCATGATCATCACGGCCACGATCATCAGCATTAGACCTGAAACAAGCGACAGTTATTTGGAGTGCAGCGACTTGTCGCCGCTTTGCCTTTCCAACACGGCATTTTTGTCAATCGGCGCGGGAAAACAGCGAACATTCCATTTCAAATTCAGGTGAAGTCGGCAGAACAAACGAACGTCTTTCCCTGAGCCAAATTACCCGATTAAGAAAGCGGTGTCGAGTCACCGCACTCCAAACGTCGCTCGATTGGGGATTAGAGCGTCATGTGAACTTTTGCTCCGACGGTGCAGTGGAGTCAATAGAATCACGCGTGTTTTTGAACAGGAGCAAACGGAGTACGGCAGTTCAGCTGAGAGCCACGCCACAAGGCTCGTCACGCGAGCGACACGCTGTGATCGGCTCAGCCACTAATCAAAGCAATTTAGTTTCGCCCTGAGCTGATTCGCTGTATCATCTGGTCGTGAGTCTACCAACCCGTGTAATGGCCCATCGGCATCTACAGGATGTTCATCATGAACGGTTCGCATTTTTTCGCGATCCTGATGCTGCTCTCGATGAGCTCCCGGTCATCTGCGTTTGAGGACCAGACATCGCAGGCTGCAGGTCTGCCAGCGGACGTTCCAGTTCACGCTTCGACAGGCAGCGAACAGGCCGCATCTCCGATTCGAGTTGGCATTCTGCATTCGCTCAGCGGCACGATGGCCGTCAGTGAGCCGTCGCTGGTGGATGCCGCAATGATGGCGATCGACGAAATCAACAAACGTGGCGGTGTTCTGGGACGACCATTGCTGCCAGTGATCGAAGATGGGGCGTCGGACGGGCCGACATTCGCTCACAAAGCGGAGAAGCTGATTGTCGAGGACAAAGTGGTGTCGGTGTTTGGGTGCTGGACATCGGCCAGTCGAATCGCCGTGCGGCCCTGTTTTGAACAGCACAACAATCTGTTGTGGTATCCGGTCCAGTATGAAGGCCAGGAGAGTTCTCCGAACATCATCTACACGGGTGCCACTCCCAATCAGCAGATCATTCCGGCCGTTGAGTGGTGTCGTCGCGAATTTGGTACTCGGATGTTCCTCGTCGGTTCGGACTATGTCTTTCCCCGGGTTGCCAATGAAATCATCAGGCTGCGGCTGGCAGACTTTGGAGCGACCCCGGTCGGGGAAGAGTACCGGCCCCTGGGCAGTCAGGACTTTGGGGATATCGTCACTCAGATTCTTCAGAGCAAACCGGATGTGGTGCTCAACACCATTAACGGCGACAGCAATCGTGCGTTCTTCGCAGCGCTCAAGGCGGCAGGAGTTGATCATCATCAGATTCCGGTCATGTCATTCAGCATCGCCGAACATGAACTGCGGGATATTGGCCTGGACCTGACCACCGGGCACTTTGGCAGTTGGACGTACTTTCAGAGCATTGACACACCGGCCAATCGGCGGTTCATTCGTGAATTCCGAAAGCGGTACGGTGCCGAACGTGTCACTGACGATCCGATTGAGGCAGCGTACTCACAGGTCCATCTGTTTGCAAAAGCCGTTGAAAAAGCCGGCAGCACGAACGTCGATGCGATCCGTAATGCGGTCAGAGGTCTGATCTATGCCGCCCCTGGAGGACTGATCCGAGTGGACCCGCGAAATTTGCACACCTGGAAAGTCGCGCGCGTCGGCAGGATTCTTCCGGACGGGCAGTTTAAGATTGTCTGGAGCAGCGAAGATCCATTACCGCCGCTCCCCTGGCTGCCGGCAAAGTTTCTTGCCATCGCCGATGAATCCGGCAACACCATGTTCAGAAGCATCAGTATGATGATTGATCTGGAAATTGCGGGATCCCAGAATGGCGAACGCAAGTCATTGTTGATCGCGATGGCCAATGTGCGAGGTTTTCTTGGTGATGCGCGAACAAAGTTTCGCAGCGCCACCGCTGTCCGGCAGCCCCGAAACCGGCTCGAATTTGAACTGGCGTGGCGTGAGTTTGAAGATCGGCTGGACACACTGACCCGACAACAGGATCTGTTGACGACACCCCAAGGTACTGCATTCGAACAATTTGGAGCGGCACGCAGTGTCTATGCCGCAAATGTAACATCCATGATGAGTGACCTCTATCCGGTTGAACCGACCGACAATGCGCCGGCCGATCGCGAGGTGGTTCCATGAAGCTGATACCCACCAGCGTTCGAGCCAGCATTGTGGCGATCACGGCGCTGGCCTCACTGATTGCTGCCGCCGGGATGGGATACGCGCATTATCGCACGCACTGCGAAAGCAGCGTCTCCAATCTGGCACAACTGCTCAGGTTATCGGCATCCGAAAGTGCGACCCGCGTCGAGCGGTGGCTGCAGGATCGACGCGAACTGACGGTCAGGATCGCAGGCAGCACCACACTGGTGGAAGAGTTGCGACGGATTCGCCAGCTGAAACTGAAAGATGATGAATACTTTCTGGCTCTTTACCGGCTGAAGAAGGAGCTGGATCAAAACACACTCAGTCGCCCATTCATCTGTGAAATCTCGGTACACGATCCGCAGACTGGCAGAGTTCTGATCGCAAGTACCGGAGAAAACGTTGATCTTCCGTCTGCGGATGACAACGACCGCGGCATCGCGGAGGCCAGCAATCAGCTCTGGGTTTCTCCGATTTTCGCGTCGGAAATCCTGCTGCCCGACGAAACCGGAACGGCCAGTCCGGAAGTTCCCTGCATGTTCATTGCTGCTCCGATTCGCGATGGCGATGTCGTGTACGGCGTGCTGCGGGTACGGGTCAGCGTGCTCGATCCTGGTGACAGTCTGTTGCGTGCCGCCAACTATTCCGAGATGTATGCGACAAGCGACACATACGTCGTGAGCCGCGATGGGTTTTTCCTGTCTCCGTCGCACTTCGAACCGCAGTTGAAGGCGTCTGGCCGCATCAAACATCGTTCAATGCTTGAACTGAAGGCCCAGACGCCCGATCGAAAAGTGTTTACCTCAGCATTTCAGCAGAGCCGGGAGCTTCCTGAAACTCAGGCGACTGTTCAACACATCGACTTAATCGGCTATGAAGGGATCTTCGGGCGAACCGAAGTGGGTGCCTGGGTCCGAGTCAAAGGCACTGACTGGGTCTGCATTGCCGAAATCGATCGGGCCGAAGCATATGCTCCGTTGACTCAGTTGTTGCGCACGACTGTGCTCTTTAGTCTGGGAATCGGCGTGATTGTCATCGGCTTGACGACATGGATGGCAGGCCGCATCGTCGCACCGCTGAAGTCCCTGGCAGGCGTGGCCACGCAACTCGCATCCGGAGTGCGCAACGTTCGCTGCCGCATGAATCGCGACGATGAAATCGGCCGCCTGGCGACGACGTTCGATAATATGGCCGATTCGGTCGATGCCACCATGACCGATCTCGAACAGAAGGCAACTCAACTCACTGCATCAAATCAGCGACTGGAGTCAGAACTTGCACAGCGGCATCGCATTGAGCAGGAACTCCGCGACGCGAATGTATTTCTCGATTCTGTGATCGACAACATTCCCATTATGCTGTTCATGAAAGACGCCGAAGATTTAAGGATTATCCGCTACAACAAAGCAGGCCAGGAACTGGTGGGATATTCGTCGGAAGAAATGATCGGCAAGACCGATTTCGATTTATTCCCGCGTGAGGAAGCGGAATTCTTTGTAAGAAAAGATCGAGAGGTCCTGAATGGCCTCAAGCGAGTGGATATCGAAGAAGAAGAAATCCTCACGCACAGAGGAATTCGGATTCTGCACACAAAGAAAATCCCCGTCTGTGACGGGGATGGCAAGCCCAGATTTCTGCTGGGGATTGCGGAAGATATCACGGAGAAAAAACAAACGTTGCTGGATCTGAAAGCCGCGAAGGAATCGGCAGAAGCTGCCAGCATCGCGAAGAGTGATTTCCTGGCGAATATGAGCCATGAGATTCGGACACCGATGAATGCGATCATCGGCATGACCGATTTGGTGCTGGACACGGAACTGGAACCGACACAGCGTGACTATCTGACAATCGTGTCTGAATCCGCCGAATCACTGCTGGCCATCATCAACGAGATTCTGGATTTTTCGAAAATTGAAGCAGGCAAACTGGAGCTGGAATCCATCGACTTCGACGTGCGCGACGAGATCGGCGATACGCTCAAAACGCTGGGCATTCGAGCCCATGCCAAACAACTGGAACTTGCATGGCACGTGCACTCCGATGTCCCCCGATGGTTGTGCGGCGATTCCGTCCGGCTGCGACAGATTCTGGTGAACCTCATTGGGAACGCCATCAAATTTACAGGGCAGGGCGAAGTGTTTGTCGATGTCGAATGCGCAGCGATGTCCGAATCACACGTGACGCTGCATCTCAGCGTTCGCGATACAGGAATCGGAATCCCGCCAGAGAAACAAGGGAAGATTTTTTCAGCGTTTGAGCAGGCCGACACTTCAACGACTCGGCAGTTTGGGGGCACGGGACTGGGGCTGACAATCACCTCCAGTATTGCCAAAGCCATGGGAGGGGCCATTCGTGTCGAAAGCGTGGCGGGAGAGGGCAGTACGTTTCATTTCACCGGAGTTTTCAGGAAAGGCACGCACCGCGACGAGCCGCAGGAACTTCCGGACCTCACTGGTCTGTCGGTGCTCGTCGTCGATGACAATGCAACAAACCGCCACATTCTGAAGGAGATGCTTGAAAGTCAGGGGATGTCTGTCGCAACCGTGGAAGGTGGTCGGGAGGCCATTCAGGCGCTGCAGGATACTGTTGCGGCGCATCGATCATTGCCGCTGGTCATCAGCGATGTTCACATGCCGGGCATCGATGGATTTATGCTGACCGAACAACTGCGAGCGACCAAAGCACTTCAGACTACCGTGGTCATCATGCTCACATCCGGCGGAAAAGCCGGTGACATTCAGCGCTGCAATGACCTGGGCATTCGAGCCCATCTGATCAAACCGGTGAAACAGTCGGAATTGCTGGATGCGATTATGACTGCGGTTGGCCGTCAGGCATTACCAACTGCCGCGCCGCCGACAGTGACGGAAAAACAGGAGGCTTTACCTTCTCTCAGAGTCCTGCTGGCTGAAGACGGCAAAGCCAACCAGACTCTCGCGGTCGGGTTGCTCACCAAATGGGGACACACAGTTGAGGTCGCTGAAAACGGTGAAGACACCATCGCCCTGTGGCAATCCGGATCATTCGACGTGATCCTGATGGACGTCCAGATGCCCGTGCTGGATGGCTTGCAGGCGACGGAACGCATTCGGGAACAGGAACGTGCTTCCGGTACGCACATCCCGATCATCGCCATGACGGCCCGCGCGATGAAAGGTGATCGTGAACGGTGTCTGGCTGCCGGAATGGATGACTATGTGTCCAAACCCGTGCGCCGTCAGGAACTCGAACGCGCCCTGAGAGATCTGTCGATCAAACCCGCAGAGCAACCGCTGTCGCAGGAACGCGCAGACCGGCCGGACGAAACTCCAGCGCACGGCGACCCGTCATCCAGCATCATTGACTGGAAAGCGGCTCTCGAATATGTCGAGGGTGACCGCGAACTGCTGAACGACCTCCTGCGGACGGCAGTCGATGAGAATCGGGAACTGTTGACAGAACTGGACGCCGCCATGTCTGCCAAAAATGCTGTCGTCGTCAGTCGCGTGGCTCACACGATCAAGGGAGGCGCGCAGATGATTGCCGCCTCGGAAACCGTCAAAGCCGCCATGGCGATCGAAGCCGCCGCGCTCGCTGCCGACTTCGAATCCGCCCGCACCTTAGTCCCGCAGCTCCGCGACGCCGTCGAAAAACTCGATGGTATGATCCGTCAGTCGGGTTCACTCAACGCAATTCCGTAAGTCGGTTTCTGACGAGTTCCGGAAGATACTTCATGGGCACGGAACCGTGACCCAATACAGCTTCATGAAAGCGGCCGAGGTCGAATTGATCGCCCAGTTCACGCTGGATTTGCTGGCGCAGGCGGTAATGAGCCATGCGGCCAACAAAGTAAGTGCTCAATTGCGTGGAGCTTTGTTTGGCTCGAATGATCTTCAGGCGTGCTTCGCCTTCGGACTGATAGGCTCCGTCGGTAAGGAATGTATAAGCTTCCTCATCCGTCATTGTCGTGCAGTGCATTTTGTGGTCAAGGACTGCGTTGGCGACGGCTCGCAGATAAAACTTCAACTGATTCAGCCGCAATGCGAGATTGCCATCGCCGTAGCCCTGATCGAGCATCATTTGTTCGGTGTACACGGCCCAGCCTTCAATGAACACACCGGACTGCAGGACTCGGCGGATCAGCGAAGGGCATCGGTTCGAATACTCCAGTTGCACGTAGTGCCCAGGATAGGCTTCGTGAATTGTCAGCACCTGCAACATGTGTGCATTGTACTCTTCCAGAAAGCTGCGGACGCGATCTTCGCCCCAATCCGCTGGTGGAGGGCTGACGGCGTACGAACTGATCCCCAGCGGATCCAGGGGTAATGCGGAATCCAGATAGGCCAATGAATTGCCACGTCGGAATTCCGGCATTTCAATGATCTGACAGCGGTCAGGTTCCGGCAGTCGCAGAAGATCGTGTTCACGAATAAAGTCCTGAATCCGACCGACAGTGGCGCGGGCATCGGTGATGAGGTCTTCTGGCTTTCCATGTTCCTGACTCACCGCTCGAGTCACCTGAGCAATCGTGTCGCGCCGACCCGTTTCATCGTCTGGCGGAAGTGCCCTGGCGGGAAAATAGTGACTCCAGAGCTGCCGTGAGATGAAATACATTTCCTGCTGCACACGAATGAATTCCGCTTCGGCGTCCGCCAGCACCTGCTCGGCCGACAAGCCGGCATTCAGGACGAGTTCGAGTTTCTCTGAAAACAACGCACGTCCCAGACGCCATTCGCCGTTGGCGCGAAATCGGCGGCTGTCCTCCAGAAAGATCTGATGCTCATTCAGCGCGGCCACCGCCTGCGCTGTGACCTGACGAAGCTCTTCAGACTGCGGCGTCTCACCCGCCAGTTCGAAGATTCCTTTTTCGTAAAATCCAATGGCGCCGCGGTTCTGGGAGATGGCGGTGTCCAGAATCGATGGTGGCGATTCACGCAGTGTCTGTTGAGCCGTTTTCACGATGCGCGGAATTTGCCTGATCCGGGAGATTGCGTGCCTGATGTTCGTTTCTTTCGGCAACGTCGATTGGGTCAGCAGAGAATACACACTGTCACTGATGTAACTGCCGTAAGTGCGAGGATCTTCTTCGAAGGGGCGGGTATTCTCCGCCAGCCAGATGTTACGAGTCAGGTCGTCACGCAGAATTTCGAAATCGATCTGCCCGTTGCGGGACAATTCCGCAAACGGCACTTCCATCGGCAGCAGCTGCAATCGTCGTCGATACTGTTCCAGCCATGCCTGACGAGCTTCGGGACTGATGTCGTCCAGCAGATGATCAAATCGATGATCGCCGAGCAGCGTGGCTTCCAGCGGTCGCATGAGGAACGATTCCTCCAGATGCGACTGGAAAAATGCCTCCAGTTTTTCATCCGCAGTCTGTGCGACGACCGATGTGACGAGGCAGTGTGTGACAACGATTACAACCAGGATATGCTTGCTCATGTCGGAAGCATAATCACCCGATCGCCACGTGCAAAGCCAATGCGCGGGATGGCGCTGGCAGGCCAGTTTGTGAATCCACGGTGTATGCAGGGTGGGACTGGCGACTGCGCAAAAGTCGGGTTCATGAGGGCGTCTGAGTTATCCGGGTTTTGTTCCGTCGGCGCGGATCGTGTGGCCGGAGCGGTTTGCCGCAACGCGGCACAATGTGAAAGCCTGGGGCATCGCCCCAGGAAACGGCAATATCGAACGTGGAAGCC
>JANOUN010000563.1:0-1700 GCA_031416875.1 Planctomycetota bacterium
ATTCGTGTTCATTCGTGTCAATTCGTGGTTCAAACATCCAGCACATAGAATCCGGTAGAGTCAGGAAAATTGCATGTTTAAAGACAATTTTGACGTGTCGATCGATTCTGGCCGATGGAAATCAGGAAAACCGTAACCGAGGTTGTGCAATTTCGAAGTGCCTGACACCCGTCTGCTTAAGAATGATTCTCAAGTGCCGCTCGCGAGATGCGAGTGAGTTGGGCGCGATACACTTTTCATGCGTTGACCACACTTCAATGCGAAACAGTCAGCTGCGATTTGCGCGCTCCCGACCGGCCACGGTGAAAACTGCAGCATCGCTGTAACAAAACTCTGGCAAATGAATGGCCCTTCCGTAAGAATAGGCGTTCGATTGTGACCTCGGTTTCACTTCCGCCCATCTGACCACGAGATCCGCTCGCAGACCTGAGTTTCCTCCATGTTCACACACCAGCATTCTTTGAGGCATCTGCTGAGGCCGGAACATTATTTTTCAGAGCCGCACTACCAGCTCGAACTGGAAAAACTCTTCCGTCCATCATGGCAGTTCGTCGCGGCGAAATCGGAACTGCCTGACGATGGCGACTTTCTGACGCTGGATTTGTTTGGTTGTCCGATCCTGATCCGGAATTCCCGCGGACGATTTCTGGCATACGAAAACATCTGTTCGCATCGGCACTGCATGCTGACCAATGCTGCCGCCGGCAATCAGCCGGACCTGCGATGTCAGTACCACGGCTGGGAGTTCGATGATCAGGGATGCACGGCCAGGATTCCGGAGGCACGCTGTTTTCGTCCATGGGATCGCGATCACGCGCGGCTCAACATGTTTCGGCTCGAAGCCTGCGGAGACCTGCTTTTCGTATCGCTTGACGCAAAGGCGGTTTCGCTCCGCGAATGGATGGAACCATTCTACGCAGAAGTGGTGCAGGCCTATTCTTCGCCAGTGTGGAGCATGCGGCACATCTGGGAATATGATTGCAATTCAAACTGGAAGATTCCCGCTGAGAACACGCTTGAGTCCTATCACCTTCCGGCGCTTCACCCAAAAACGTTTGGTGATTTTCTGCCTCCCGAGGAACAGACTGAGCATGTGCTGCATGAGCGATACACCGCGCTGGTTTACGAGGTCGATTCAAGAATGGAGTTGGCTCAGGCTGCATTGAATCGATGGCTCGGAGGAGTGCCAACCGTGCAGCATCGGCATCGCCATATTCATCCCAATACGATTCTGGTGTCGAGCGATACTTTCAGTTACGCTCTGATGTATGTGCCAACGTCGCCGACGACGGTGAGGATACGAGTGCGCATGTTTGCCCTGAGAGGGACTCGTCGTGGACCGTTGGCGAGTCTGGTTTCAGCGTTGGTCTGGCGCATCGGGAAATCCAGAACGCTCCGGATCCAGCAGGAGGACTTGGGGATCTACGTCTCTCAACAGAATGGCCTGGAACGCAGTCGACATCCCGGAGTCCTTGGATCAAGGGAGGAACGCATCTATTACTTTCAGCGGTATGTTCTGACAGCTCTTGGTCTGCCTTTGCCGGTTGATCCAGCGGAAGCCTGCACGGTGTAACGCGTAAATGCGCAGGCGCACCCAAGCATTGTCATCGTGTGCCTGCGCTGCCGCCTCCGTTGATTTCATCGCAGGGTGCGTGAAGCGGAGCGCAACGCACCATTTTTGGAAAGCGTGAGAAACTGGT
>JANOUN010000564.1:0-8248 GCA_031416875.1 Planctomycetota bacterium
CTGCTTCAGGAACAAACCCCCGAAGGCGGCTGGCCCGTCGCCGGCGGCTCTGAACGCAACTACGGTTCGGCCTACAGCAGCTCACTTGCGATCCTGGCTCTCACTCCCGCATATCAGCTGTTGCCGATCTATCAACGCTGAATTGTCAGTCGCTGTGCGGCACAGATGGGCCAGTATGGTAACCACCCGCAGGGCGTATGATACCGAACAGTCCAAAGCATTGCCGCCTGCGTCACAGATGTTACGATGGACTCTGCCTTGAACGACAAAATCGTCAACAGATATGGCCTCGTTCAGTTTCACGCTGGTCTGTTACACGTTACGCTGCTGCCTTTCCCACAGTGATCGCGTTCCTTCAGCCTCGGAAGACGGCTCCTGCACGATGCATAAAGTTGTTGTTGAAGAGCCGTACAAGTTCATACCACCGTATCGCGGACGATGGTTTTCGTGGATGTTTCGGCTTTGGCTGAAACCGTACCTGCGTAAAACACACGGAATCGTCAAATGCACCTACGAGGGTCTGGAACATGTTCGCGAATCGATCAAGTCAGGGCACGGGATTCTGCTGTGTCCGAATCATTCACGCGATTCCGATCCGATGCTGATCGGAATGCTTTGCCGCGCTATTCCCAGCCATGTGTTTTCAATGGCCAGCTGGCACATCTTCAAGCAGAGTCGCCTGGAAGCCTTTGTGGTGCGCGGTCTGGGTGGATTCAGTGTGTATCGCGAAGGCATGGATCGCCAGGCTCTGGATACGTCCGTGCGCATCGTCACCAATGCCGAACGACCACTCGTCGTGTTCCCTGAAGGCGTGATCTCACGTACGAACGATCGCCTGAATGCACTGATGGACGGCGTTTCTTTCGTCGCCAGGGTGGCTGCGAAGAAGCGGGCTGAAATTCATCCCGACAAAAAGGTCGTCATTCATCCGATCGGGATTCGATACCGGCTGCAGGCCGATCTGGCTCAGTTGACGGATCCGGTGCTGGAGAAACTGGAAAAACGCACGTTCTGGAAGACTCAGGAGCATCTGTCAACGATCGATCGCATCGGACGACTGGCGATGGCGCTGCTGGCCGCGCGGGAAGTGGAAGTCCTGGGAGCGACACAACCAGGTACGGTCCGGGCGCGGGTCGCGAACCTCATCAATGCGATGCTGCATCCCATTGAAAAACAATGGCTCGGCGGTGCGCGCGTGGGCGATGTGATCGTGCGTGTGAAAGATCTGCGATCAGTGATTCTGGCTGACTTACTCAAAGGCACGCTCACGCCCCAGGAACGCACGTCTCGCTGGAGACAACTCACGGACTGTTACTACGCGCAGACGCTGTCCATGTATCCGGAAGGTTACCTGGACGACGGCGTGAAGGGCTCCCTGACGCCCGAACGCATTGTCGAAACAATCCAGCGACTGGAAGAAGATCTCACGGACCACGTCACCGTGCATCAGGCATGGCGTGTGGAGTTCAGGATTGGTGAAGCCATCGTGATCGATCCGACTCAAAAAAAATCACGCGGTGGCGATTCGATCATGCAGACGCTGCGTGAACGCATCCTGAGTCTGCTGGAAATTGAAGACTGGTGGCCACCGCAGCCGGTCACGCCATTCGAAGAATAGTGCGCCGTTCAGACTGGAAAGTGGGGTAAGCTTTCCGCTTGCCTTTATTTGCCTGTTCATTCTTATCGCAAGCCGAAAGCTTACTCCACGTACGATTCGCCGCGTTTCCTGGTACAATACTTTCGATAGCAGCCCGGATTCAGTGAGCTATTTTTTCGGGACACGAACGTGGCCAACTTTCGACGCAAACGCAGACACCTCAGCCTGCCCATCTGGAGCAGTGTGGTGTTGATGACCATCAACATTGTGCTGATGGTCGTGTTGATTGTGCAGCTGGCTCAGAAAAGCCTGTGGCTGGCGTTGACGCTGGGATCGGTGGCCCTGGGAATCAGCCTGTTTGGCATGTCTCTGTATTCGTTTCTGACGATCAAGGAAATCCAGCTCAATCGACGTCAGTCCAACTTCGTGGACAGCGTCACCCATGAACTCAAGACACCGATCGCTGCGCTGCGGTTGTATCTGGACACCCTGATCCTGCGCGAACCAGAACAGAAAGACCGCCAGGAATTCTACGTCACCATGAATTCCGAGCTGGCCCGCCTGGACGGACTCATCAATCAGCTGCTCGAAGTGGCGCGCCTGGATGCGATCGGGCATCAGAAGGAACCCGAAACCGTCCAGCTGGAAGATCTGCTGCGCTCCTGTGCCGAAGCAGCATGCCTGCATCATAAACAGGAAATCACCGACGTCTTTCATTTTGAGATTTCGCCGCTGGCACTCACGTCGCGTCGCATGCTGCTCGAAATGATTTTCGGCAACCTGCTGGATAACGCCGTCAAATATGGCGGCAATCCGCCACGAGTCACGGTCCATGCGTTTGCCCGTGGCCGTGATCGTGTGGTTGTCCGTGTGCGTGACAACGGACCGGGTGTCGCTCCCGAAAACCGCCGCAGAATTTTTAAGCTGTTCTTCCGGGGCAGTGACGAACTCCAGAGAACAAAGACCGGCACCGGACTGGGCCTGTATATTGTGCGGACGCTGGTGGGATTTTTAAAAGGCAGTGTCGTGGTCATGGACGTGGAATCGGGAACCGGCAGTGTGTTTGAAGTCACGCTGCCTGGTCGGGAATTGCAGATTCCTGAGTCGGAAAACCGGGAAGGTCGCCAGCGTGTCTCTGAGCTGGCTCTGTCAGGAAAGGAGAATGCTCCGTGAGGATTCTTGTGGTCGAAGATGAAGACGCCATCGCGCGCGGCCTGTGTTTCAATTTCGAACGCGAAGGTCATCAGGTGGACGTCGCAAGTAACGGGCCCACCGCGCTGGAAATCTATGAATCCGCTCAGCCTCCGATCGACCTTGTCGTCCTGGATCTGATGCTGCCGCAGATGAGCGGCTACGAGATCTGCCGGACGCTGCGCCGACTGGACATGGATATTCCCATTATGGCACTGACGGCGCGCACGTTGTCCGAAGACAAAGTGCAGGCGTTTGATGTCGGTGTCGACATGTATATGACGAAGCCGTTCTCGCTGCCGGAACTGTTGAGTCGCGTCAATAATCTGCTCAATAAGCGACGTCGGGCACTTGAGCGACGTGCCGTGCGACCCACCGAAGACATCGTGCGGTTCAGCAACGTGACGGTGGATTTTGGCCGTTTTGAACTGCGGCGCAACGGCGAAGTTCACTCGCTGACCACGCGGGAACAGGAGCTGCTGCGATACTTTCTCGAAAACGATGGCGTCGTCCTGTCCCGAGCACGACTCCAGTCGGACGTATGGAAAGACTCCGCCGACATTTCCAGTCGCTCGATCGACAATTTTGTAATGCGTCTGCGGCGGATGATTGAACAGGATCCCACATCACCCAGACATCTGCTTTCCATTCGCGGCACCGGCTATCGCTTCGTGCGCGAACCCACTCCCGAAGGTGTGGATGAGTCGGTCGGTCCGGGTTCTTCGGAATCATGACGACCGGGGAACTGGGCCTCATCATTTCTTAACATTCGTACGTTAGCGTCGGATACGTTTGTAATTCGATCGACTCACGAAACCACGGCCCCGGCGCAAATCGTTCGGTGACGGCAGGTTAAGGATGATTGTGATGCCGAAAAACGGCTCGTTTGCCTGCAGTGGCCTCTGCCCACTTCCGTGCTGCCAGAGAGACCTGATCATCAGTGCTGTGCCCATGATTTTACTGCTTCTGACCGGTTGCGGAGGCGGTGAAGATTTCAGCAAGCCGCCGGCGCAGATTCAGAATCAACTTGCAAAAGCTGCCGAGGATCCCGCGGCACCATCAGACGATGGAACAGAAACAGCGATTGCCGAAGAAGCCCCGGTCTCCGAACAGAATAGTCCTGCGACGGACGCCGTTGCCGAGTCAGCCGCAACTCCTGCTTCCGACACCGTTGCCACGAATGGCGAAAGTCCTGCCGTGACAGCCACTCCGGCGGAAGCTCCAGCAGCAGCAACGACGCCTGCACCCGTGAATACGAAGCCGGCTGAGGAAGCAGCCGCCGGCGCTGGTACAGAAGTGATGACGGCCAGTGGCAAGTCTGCCGAAGCGATCGCTGCGAAGAAAGAAGCCAACAGTACCAAATCCGTCATGGGCAATGCCGGTGGCCTGCTGGGAAGTCTGAAATCCGACGCGACAAAAAAGACGAATGCCGCGGCGGCCGCCAACCCTGCAACGGACTCCGACGCGCCACAGATCGCGACTCGATTTGGTCGCATGGCGATGTCTCAATTGCAATGGCTGGAGCTGGTTTCGCAGCTCACACGACAGTTCTTTGTCGCCTCAACACCGGATGGAAACGGCCTCGCTGGATCGACCGGCGAACGCAGCCTCGAAGTCGTCGATACACAGCTCGACCTTCGCAGTCAGACACTGACACCAGGAAATCGTAAGACCCTGACGGCGACAAATCCAATTCACATTTCTGTCGCTGGTCTCCCGGGAATCATCAACTCACTGGAACTTACGAATGACGGTCAGCAGGTTCTTGTCGGCACAACTGACGGACGACTGCTCGTGCGAAGTGCAGCCAGCACGGCGGACTGGGACCTGTTCGCCCGTGATCTCTGCCTGTTTCAGGACGAGCTTCGCCGCACGGCAAGGTTGAGTGACAAAGCGCTGGTCGCGATTCGCTGCCTGCCAAACGATCAGATGCTCGTGATTGATGCGAACGGGATCTGCACATTCTGGAAGCTCAGTGACGTCGTCCTGCCAGTCACTCCGATTCAGGAAATGACTGTCGAACAGGCGAAAGCTGCCGCAGCAGAAACTGTCACGGTGACACCGATTTCGTCCTTTCCTGTATCAGGGTTTGAGATTCTGAGCATCACGATTGACGAAAAATCTCAACTGGGAGCGATCGTGACGTCGTCCGAAGAAGTCTACGTGTTTCGCACAACCACCTGCGAACTCATCCAGACATTAAAAGCTGATCTCTTCGCTGACACGCAGCCTGTCTGCGTGGATTTCATCGCGGAGGGAACTGAAATTATTGCCGGACTCGCGGACGGACGCATTCTGCGTCGCGCTCTGACCGGAGCAACCGCCGTGAGTGGCCTGAATGATCAGGGCGAAACCGTGGACTATGATCTGGTCTTCATCCCCGACGTGCAGGATCAGGTCAGTTCCGTCACCAGCATGCGTTCGATCCCGAACAGCCATACCATCTACTTTGGTACAGTGGACGGCACGGTTGTGCGATTCGATACGGCTCAAAAACGCATACAACAGCTGAAGAAGCGACACACAGCTCCGGTGATTGATTTCTGTGTGACGCCGCACGGAGTTCTTTCGATCGGCAGCGATCGGCAGGCTCAACTGTTTGATATCCCGCTGACGCCGCCAACGGAAAATCAGAGTTCTGAAATAACGTTTCAACTGCCACGGGATGAAACACTGGAAGCAGCGCCTGTCGATGACTCGCCTTCGCAAAATGGTGAGGCGACGCTGGTTCCCAAATCGACCCGACCGACCAGAACCCGTATCGCTAAAGAAGCAGCCGACGTGGATCTGAGTCTCGCTGGAATTCGTCCCGCTGATTCGGCACTGGCCCTCTACGCTCATCAGTTGCGATCTGCGGAAGAGCCGGCAAAGCGGCTTGCGCTGCGGAAGCAGATTCTGCGACATCGCGGAGAAAACTCGCTCGCGGACAGTCTGGGAACAGAACCTGCGGAAGCATCCGACGGTCCTCCACTGCGTGCGGGAGAGGTGATCACCCAGCTGCAGTTCTCTGCGGAAAACTGGTCACGAGTTCTGCTGGTCATTTCAGACGATGGCACAACTGTCGCGGCCGTGCATCGCGCTGGAGGTGATCAAACTGATCAACAATCGCTGGCAAAGGCATTGAGCCTCTTTGATCTGACAACCGGCACGGCGCTTCGACACTGGACGCAGCCGGTGCCTGGGCAAAGTCTGAGTCTGAATTCGTCACATCATGTTCTGCTGCCCACACCTGCAGCGACGCGCTTCTGGCAAACAACGGGATATGCCGACACCGAACTGTTGCGACCGGTCTCTGCGAGCGTTGTATCCGCAGATTCGAACACGCTTTTCCTGGGACGGGCGGGCTCGATCGGGATAGCCGAGCCTTCGTTGACTCGAGTGAGCTTGAGTGATCGCACCGAAACGCATGGACTGGAACTGTTCGAATCGATGATCACCGCGACCGCGGTTACGTCCCTGGGCGATCGATTACTGGTTGGCACTCGTGAGCGTGATCAGGTTCGACTGCTGGAACTGAATCCGACGACGTTGTCGATCCAGAATGAGATTATGCGGGAACCGCTGAGCGGACGCATCTCGGACAATTCAGGAGAAACTTCGCAGCAAATGAAATCCGGGACGACTCTGATTCAATTGTCGCCCAGTGATAAGCTCATGCTGACATGGGGACACTACGAAGCCGGAACTCAGCTGCGTCTATGGAGACGCAATGGTTCAGGCTGGCCTCACGAAGATGTCAGTGTCATCAAAGCAACTGAAGTCACTCCCGATTTTGACGCGATCGATCATCCGACTGCATTTATCAATCAACAGGACAGCCGCATCGCCATCGTCACGACGAACGGACTGCTTGTCCTGAGTACACGAAAGGCGGAGCTGGAAAAGTTCATTCCGATTCCAGGCGTCGGCAGCCATCGACCTCCGTGTGTCTTTTCGCCGGATGGGAAATGGCTCCTGTTGGGCGATGGTGATGGATCTGTCTGGGCGGCGTCATTGTTGAATTTAGATCGAAAACCGGTCAAGTTCGAGGCACACACGGGACCGATCGCGGGACTGGCGCTGTCTGCCAACGGTCGATACCTTGCCACGATCGGTGAAGACAACCGTTTGCGGTCATGGCGCGTGGACGGATTTCTGAAACGGTAGCCAGCGAGCGACATGCGTCAGCTTGTTGGTATCCGTCGCTCGTCGGCCCAACGGGCCAGCCCTATGTCAGCCCGGGGCAACGCCCCGGGTTCGAAAAAGCAACAGGACAAATAGCCCCAAAGGGGCGGCCCTAAACGGGTCGATCATGCCACGGCCGCCCCGTTGGGGCTTGGTTGTTCGCGATCATCAACAAATTCCTGGGGCGGTGCCCCAGGCTGACATAGATGCGGCTCGTTGGGCCTGAATGCACTGCTGACGCCGCGCGCCGATTTGATTGCTTCAACCACCTTCACGATTCTGATATCGCTGAAGCTGCAGTTCCCGCTCTCGTTTTTCGAGGTCCGGTTTCGTGAGTCGCAGGAGAAAAATTACAGCCGAAATCACCACAATCACGAGAAGGGCGATGCCGAGGCCAATTATTGCCTTTCGGCTGAGTTTCACTCCGAAGACTTTTTCGCCAATGATCAGGTCGTCTGCCGAATTGCCGGCGGATGAATTTGAACTGCCCGATGGTCCGACACCTGGTTCCGGAAGCACCGTGAGTGTCATCAGGTTCGCCGCGATCCGCAGGCGCGTCCTGCACTGAATGCAGCGGCCGCTGCGCCCGGCATGTTCTGATCGCAGTCGCAGTTCTTTGCGGCACTGTGGACAGTCAATAATGCCAACGGACCGCGCTTTCGAAACGCGCCCCGTGTTGATCAGAGTGCCCGATGAACTCGGAATTCGCTGGGACGGCACAGGCCTCTTCCTTTTGACGCTGGTGGAGTCCGCCTGTGACTTCACGCTGGAATCTGCCGGCCTCTTTGGACGCGGTATCGTTTCCTGCGGAGGAGGCACAGTGGCCTGAGAACCCGACAACCCGGCAATTGCCGCTTCGGCAAATTCCACACATGTCGCAAATCGTTCTTCCGGCTTCTTGCTGATCGCTTTTGCCAATGCCTGCGCTGTTGCAGCCGGAATGGCTTTCCGCACATCACTGATCAGAGGCAGAACTCGCCGCGTCTGATTGACCATGGTGGCAGATGGTGTTTTTCCGAGCATCGGAGGCGCACCGATCAACGTATTGTAAACCGTGATGCCCAATGAATACTGATCGGCCCGGCCGTCGTAATCCGCCCCCAGCACAATTTCCGGAGCCACAAAATTCGGCGTGCCAACAACAAATCCGGCCGCAGTTTCGTCTGCTGCGTTTTCGTCCGGTTCGCCGTACATGATTTTCGTCAGACCAAAATCGCTCAGAAACGCATTGCCGGTTTCGTCGAACAGGATATTGGCTGGCTTCACATCGCGATGCACGACTTGTCGCTGATGCGC
>JANOUN010000565.1:0-7704 GCA_031416875.1 Planctomycetota bacterium
GTGGCCAGCACGACAATGCGTCCGCCCGACGGATGCGTGTATTCCAGCACTGCGGGACTACCGGAATCGAAACGGGCAAGGATTCGTACGGCATCAGCTTGTTTTTCATCCAGCGTGCGCTTGCGATAGTGCTTGAAGCGGATTGAGGAGAAATCGGAGAATCTGGCGTCCGCAAATGTCGCAAACAGCGGTGACGAAAAATCGATCTGTCCCAGCATCGCGTAATCTTTCACGTCTGCTTCACCGAACGTCAGTGCCGGCGGCAACAGGCTCCTGACGGACTCAGCCATTTCAACCGACTTCAATGCCAGGACGACGACGCCCTCCTGTTTCAATACGTTTTCCAGTGACGTCGCCAGGCTCTCCGGAATCAGCTCAGTCACGAAGACCAGTCGCACATCCGCAGGAGCCGGCACAGCAACTCCGTCTGCACCCAGCAGATCTGTCACTTCAATCGGGTCTGTTTCGTTTCCATCCAACGCGCGTTGCAGAAAATATCGCATGACATCGGCGTTGTTGGCATCCGTCGAGCCTGCGTGAGCGATGTGGATCACGCCGCGTTCGTCGATCGGCAAATCGACGACGTTGTCAAATGTGTGAGGTTCGCTGAGCAACTCAACGCCGACGATCTGTGGCTGTCCCTGTACGGCGTCGGGCATGGAAAACGTGCGTCGCTCTCCGCCGCCCACCTCGGCCGTCAGCGGAGTTCCAACCGGCAGGCCTTTTGTATCAAACGTCTGCAGGATGTATTTGGTCAGCGAAGCATCGCCGGAGTTAGTGACACGCACACGAATTTTTCCGGTGCGGTTGTCTTCAATGAGACTCAAACCCGCATTGCCCGGCTGCTGCGGCTGGACGATACGAAGATCGAGCTTCACGGAATCCGGCCATTTTCCGGAACGCAGCTCATCGAGCGAGCTGCCCTGCTGAAAGTCGGTAATCAGGATCACTCGGCGTTCGCTGACCGCATCTGACTTCGCGGTTTCTCGCGACACTTCATCCGCAGTCTCAAGCAAAGCGTTGGCTGTGCGTGTCGCCATCCAATCCGGTTCCCACGACTCAATCGCGCGTTCAATCAATGCCAGACGATTGTCGGGATCGGTCGACTTCCATTCTTCAGCCGTAACCAGCTTCCGCATCGATTCGGAGTAGGCGGAGACACTCAGAGTATCATGCGCGTCCAGTTCATCGGCAACCTTGTGAAGTTCCGTGGCGACAGCTTCGCGCAGTCCATCACGCCGCATGCTGGCACTGGCATCAACCAGAATGGCGATACGATCCGCACTTCCGGTCGCGGCTGTTTTATCGATTGCCATCCGCTGAAACGGTCGAGCAAATGCCAGCGCGATCAGGGCGACGGCCAGGATTCGCAGCAGCATCAGAGGCCAGTGTTCGATGGTGGAACGTTTCGTCGTCTTCGGCAAAGTCGGCGAGAGGAACCGCACGACGCTGAACGGCATTCGAACAGCGGGCGTGCGGCGGAGCATGTGCAGCACGATCGGCACGCCCGCGAGCAAACCGCCTGCGACGGCAAAAACGGGAGCAAGAAGTTCAAACATATCGACATGATCCCGACGTTTTTATGAGGCTCTTTGTACGTAGGATGGACATTCATGTCCGTCGCAAGGCCAGTAAAGGCATTTGAAGCAAAGCTTACGATATCATCAAAATACGTCGCATGTGGAACGCCTTACGGCCAAGACTCGGACATGAATGTCCAAGCTACTTGAATCGCAGAACAATTCAGGAACGCAGCGTTCGCAGAAACTGCAGCGTCCGCTGAAAGTCTTCCGGGAATGGTGCTTCAAACTGGATGTCTTTTCCAGTGATCGGGTGCCGAATTGTCAGACGAAACGCATGAAGCGCCTGACGGGCGATCAGTACGTCGTCCTCAGAATTCGCAGGATCAGTGGCGAATTTGAGGGAGTTTGCCGCCGCAGGCAAGGCAGATCGGCGATTTGCACCCGCTGCCGATTTCATGATTTCCGACTTTGTCAGCGAGGGCTGACCGATGTACATACGATCGGCCACGATCGGCGTCAGAATGTGCTGCATGTGAATCCGCAGTTGGTGTGTACGTCCGGTTTGCGGATGCAGTTCCATCAAGGCATAGCTGCCGAAGTCTTCGCCCGTGCGATAAAACGTCACGGCTTCTCGTGCGTTGCCGCCTTCCGGGCAGACCATCATTTTTTCGCGCACGCGCTGATGCGGACAGACAAATGTCCGGATATAGTCGGACGCCAGTTCCGGGACCCCACGCACGATGGCTCGGTATTCTTTTTTTACTTCGCGGCGTTCGAACTGACTGCTGATTTTCTGATGCACCTGATTGTCTTTGGCGATCAGGATCACGCCAGTCGTATCGCGATCCAGACGATGCACGATGCCAGGTCGATGACGACCAGCCACATCGCTGAGCGTATCGAAGTGAAACTGCAGCGCACTCGCGAGCGTGCCCCGGGAATTGCCTCGCCCCGGATGCACGACCATATTCGCCTGCTTGTTGACGACGATAATCGCATCATCTTCGTACAGGACATCCAGCGGAAGATCCTCCGCGACAATGTGCGATTCCTCAGCGTGCGGCAACTGAATCCAGACTCGATCATTCACCCGCAAACGCCGCGATGACTTTGGCGTGAGTCCATTGAGCTGCACGCCGCCGGCTTCGATGGCGCGCTGCAGTTGCGCGCGGCTGTGATTGGGAAACAGGCGGCTGAGATAATGATCCAGCCGCCAGCCATGTGCGCGCGCTTCAACAGTGATATCAATCGGCTCATCAGAATCTGCAGGATCCTCAGCCGACAGTGGCGAACTTTCGCTCCTGTCGGTTACTGCAGGATCTTCTTCGTCCGATGTCATTCCCCGGATTTCTCTGGCGCCGGTGTCTCACCAACTGGTGCTTCCGTTTTCGGTGCGTCTGCAGCGGGAGGCGCGGCCGGAGCATCTCCCGGAGCAGCATCCGTGCCGGGAACATCGGCTGCCGGCGATTTAGTCGCTGGCGTATCGGCGGCATCTGGAGCTGCTGGTGCCTCCGCAGACGCATCTGCATCCGGCGTGGCTTTGCTCGGTGTTTCCGCGCTGGCTGGATTTTCTGCTGGAGCGTCCGGTGTCGTTGCTTTCGGTGTCGGAGCTTCCGGACCTGGCAAGCCAAAATTGTGCAGGTCAGGGAACAACGGCCTTGACGGCACTTGCCCTGGTCCGCCATCCTGAGGCATGAGCAGGTCATCGCCAGGTTTTGGATTTTGTGTACTGAACCATGCATAAAATTCACGGCTGTCCTTTGAGGCCAGTCGCTTGATACGCGACTCGGCAACAGCCTTGAATGTTTTGGAATCCGGAAATGTCTTGAGAACTCGTTCCCATGCGACAGTGGCGGCATTCATCGTTTCATCAGTTCCGTCACAGCGACATTCCGCCACGCGAGCCAGTCCGACGAGCACACGTTCGCGGACGGAGGCGATGATGTCCTTTCGATCTTCAAGCTGTTTGTATGCCTTCTCAGCAGATTCCAGGTTGTTCTTTGCGGCTTCGCGATTGGTGAACATGTTGGAAACGGCATCTTCCAGTTCACGATCTGCCTGACGCAGACGCGACAGAATCCCGATCGGTGAATCCGGGGATGCATCCGCCACCGCCTGATAGTCTTCGGCGGTCGTCGCCAGCAGCAGGTCTCGGGACACTTCTGCCGTCGGCGCCGGTCGCCGCTGAACGTACACGACCACCGCCGCGATCGCCATGATCGCTGCCACGCCGTAGATCATCGTTGTGCCGTACCTCTCAAAGAATGGTTTCGATTCTTTCAGTAGTTTGGCCAGCTGAACTTCATTCTCGTGATGGACGTAATGACGATCCGACATTGTCGGTGAGCTTTCATCGAGAGACACGAACCCCATCAGTCGGGGTGGTATCCAGGTCAGTTTTGTTGAAATTCAAACCGCACAGTATATTGGTCCGAGTAAAATCAGGTCAAGCTGGCAGTATTTCCCTACTAACCCTGACAATTACGTTGCCGCCCATTTTGCGCAGGGCAGTTTTTTACGGGGTTTGCGGGGCTGTATGCGACTTAAAAACTATCCTCAGGCGGTTTTAAGCTCGGGTGGTAGAGCTCTTTTTGTCTGGATTGCGTCCAGTTCAAGTTCGAACAACGACTTTCCGGTATCCACCCATCGACCGACTTCGGCAAGCACGTTCGACCTCAAACTTCGAACTGCTCAATATTCGTTGCAGCTGGCGCAGATTCCTGGTAGAGTCTGCGTGCGGGACGCTTCTTCTCTTCTGTGCATGTCGTATGAGCCGAACAGACACTTCTACACGAACCAGCCGTGGCTCGAAAAACCGCCGTGCAGGTCGCTGGCGATGGCTGAGTTTTATTGTGGTCGGCATTGCGGTCGTCAGCGGAGTGCTGTGGGGCACGGTCTGGTGGGAAGAACGGCCTTTGAGGGATTCGGCGCGATTGCTTGAGCAGAAAGACGGCGCGGGTGCCCTGAGCAGTGTGGATCGGTTCCTGCGAGATCATCCGGGTCACGGACCAAGTATTGCATTGAAAGCTCGTGCCTTGGTACAGCTCGGACGTGCAGGCGAAGCGATACAATTGTTTGACAAGGCGGGAGCCGCGAGCACGGAAGACATGCGGGCTTATACAACAGCCTGTCTGATGCTGGAGCAATGGGTACAGGCTTCGCCCGTTCTGGAATACCTCCTGCGGCTTGATCCCGATGATGCCGACCTCCTGCACGAGGTGGCCGCCTGCCGCGCAAAACTTGGTCAATTTGATGAAGCGGTGGAAGCGGCCAGCCGATTCGCATCGATCGCCGGTAACGAGGCTCGCGGGTATCTCCTGGTTGGAATCCTTGAACGCGACAGGGGGAATTTTCGCAAGGCCTGTGAGGCGTGGGCTCGCGTGCTGCAGGTCAATCCCGATGCGAAAGACCTCCAGATTTCAGGTGACGAATTCCATCTTGAATATGGCAAGGCGCTTCTGAAGCTTGGTGAGCCTGCAGCCGCGACGGATCGCCTGAAACACAGCATCGCAACCAAGCCGTCCAGCACCGCCATCGCGTTGCTTGGAAAGGCGTACAGTCAGCTGGGAAAGCCGGAGGACGCCGAACGAGAATGGCGCAAGGCGCTGGAAAGCAATCCGTCCAATGAAACTGCTCGCCACGGGCTCGCTGAACTCGCCATGAACCAGTCCGACTTCCAGGGAGCGTTGGCATGGCTGCAGCCGCTGGCCGCTTCACCTGAATTGTCGAGTGGAACAGCTTTCCTGCTGCAGCGAGTCAGTTCTCTGCTGGGCGACACAAAGTCCGCCAGCGACTGGCAAATGCGAGTTGAACAGATCCGCAAACTTGAAGAACTCCACAGCACAGTCGATCAGGTCCTCATCGACAGCCCTTCCTCGATGTGGGGGCAAGTCTTGCGCTCCTATCGCCTGGCTGAACAAGGCAACTGGGACCAGGCTGGCATCTTGCTGACACCGTTTCTTAAAGATCCCGCGCACCCGTTTATTTCAGATCTGGGAGCTGCGATTCAGGATCGCGGACCTCTGCCGCTTCTCAGTGGTTTGCCCATTGAATCGTTTTAGGGGACTGCTCCGGTACCTGAGTGATGCCGGAGCATTGATATGTATTACTGATTCCGCGTTCGCCGACCAGTCAAACGCAGCGTCATTCCATTCCGCAGACGTCATCTCAAGGGTCTCATCAGTGGCAACGAATGATCGCCTCAGGAGCTTACTCCTACTGGCCGCAATTGTCAGTGCCATACATACCGGATGTCGTTCTGAAGCACCCGTCGGGACGGTGTCACCTGGGAAACTGCCGGATGAAATATCGACTCCGCAGTCGCCAAAGAACGTTCAAGAGTCTCTGGTTCCCGCCGAACCTGAGAGCCCGATCCGTTTCACTTCCATGCTGGAGGCTTCCGGTATCAGATTTGTGCACACAAGCGGCAACTCACCAGAGAAGCCATTTCCCGCCGCCAACGGCAGTGGTCTGGCCACCTTTGACTATGATCTGGATGGTCAATATGACCTCTATTTTGCGAACGGGACGATGTTTCCCATTGATCAAAGTCGTCGGTCACAGACTGATTGTTTCTGGCGCAACCTCAAGAACTGGTCGTTCGCGGATGTCACGAACGTGAGCGGTCTTCAGACTGCCGGTTACAGCGCTGGTCTGGCGACCGGAGATTTCAACAGTGACGGGTTTCCTGATCTGTATGTCACCGGGGTTGGCAGGAATCAGTTCTACTGCAATCTTGGAGACGGAACATTCGAAGAAGTGTCTTCGGAAAGCCGAACGGACGATGGACGGTTTGCGACCAGTGCCGCGTTTCTGGACTACGACAACGACGGCCTACCGGACCTGTATGTCTGCCATTACGGACAATGGCGTTTCGAGAACAATCAGTTCTGCGGAGATCCGGTTCGTCGCATTCGAATGTTCTGTAGTCCAACCCTCATTCCTCCTGAGAACGATATGCTGTTCCACAATCAGGGCGACGGAACGTTCGAAGATGTCTCAGAATCCACAGGCATCACGGTGCGCACCGCACGAGGCCAGGGAGTGCTCGCTGCTGATCTTAATTCAGATTCGCATACGGATCTGTATGTCGCAAATGATATCAATCCGAATGTCCTGTTTCTGAATGACGGGCGAGGACACTTCACCGAACATGCAGAATCATCAGGAACAGCCTATGATCACCTTGGCAAAGCTCAGGCGGGAATGGGCTTGGCCCTCGCAGACATTGACCGTAACGGTCACCTCGACCTGTTTGTGACGAATTATCAGAACGAACACAACGCGCTCTACGAGAACTTCGGGAACGGTATCTTCATGGAAACGGGAACCACTCGCGTGCCGGAGGGCAGCCTCCCGTTTGTGGGCTGGGGAACGTCGTTTGCGGACTTTGACCTCGACGGCTGGCCAGATCTGATCGTGACCAATGGCCATACAGACGACAATCTTGCGGAACTTGGAAAAGAAGGGGTCTATCTTCAGCCCTGCCGTCTGTGGAGAAACCAGAAAGGTCGCTTTACGCTGCTGAATAGCGGTGCGGGAACTTACTTCAATGAACTGCACTGTGGACGGGGACTGTTGACAGCCGACCTGGACAATGATGGTGATCCTGATGTGGTTATCGGACACCAGGATAATCAGCCGGGATTGCTTCGAAACGACCGAGATCCATCGGGTCCCGGTGATTACCTTCAGGTGACACTGATTGGCCGTCAATGCAATCGGGATGCTGTCGGGGCAGTCGTAGAGATAGTTTCGCTTCGACCACCCCAACTTCAGACCGTCTTTGGAGGAGGGAGCTACGCTTCTGCGTCAGACAGACGGTTGATTTTTGGATTACAGCCACAGGCATCAGAGCTGAGTCTGGCGATTCGCTGGCCTGGCGGAAGTCAATCCGTTGCCGTCGGATTGAAGGCCGGAGCCGCTTACACTATTCTTCAGCCTGTCGCACCGGACACTGCTTCGCGGTTCTTTCGGATGTGCGACAACTAATCACCAAAGGCGGGAGCAAATTTATGGAAAATCCCAAGGTCGTCGGCTCAGCCGCGATCGACAGCACCGTTCCCAGCGAAGCTGGAACTCTTTCTGCAGACACGCTTCAGGAATCCGGAATGCCGCATCAATCGGACTTCAGTCTGTTGCGAGTCGTGTTCACGGTGTTCATATTAGGCACCATAGGAGC
>JANOUN010000566.1:0-6200 GCA_031416875.1 Planctomycetota bacterium
AAAACGGTACAGTCAGCAAATTTCAAATCGCTTTCGCCCCGCACGCGGGGCGCGGATTGAAACAGGGAGCGCGGGGCGATGCCCACGCGGTTAAACTGTTTCGTCCCGCGCGCGGGGCGCGGATTGAAACGGAGTCAGCGACGCGGGCCGCGTCGTGCCACGCGCGAGTTTCGCCTCGCTTGCGGGGGCGAAGGCTCCTCCATGCCGGAGTATCGTCCGCGAATTGGCATTGTCACGTCAATCGGGCGAAGCCGGTGTGGCGTACTGGCACGCCGATGGACTTAAGTCGTTGCAGCACGTCGCCGAGCCGGATCGCTTCTGCCAGTTCGACGAAGACCGGTTCAACCGCAGCGATGTATTGGGCGATATGGTATTCCTTGTGGGCGAAACTCGGGTAGAAGCCGCTGCCCGTGAGGAAGCCTCGGTCGAGCATCCGCGCGGTGAGCAGCGTTCCCAGGGCGGCGGCTTGTGCGTGATCGAAACCCAGATGGAGCAGGGCCGCGTGACCAGAGACCTGGACAGGCACTCCCATTCGCTGGCCAAGACTCTTCCAGCCATCGCGCATCAGGCCGCCGATGCGGCTGGTGTGAGAGGCGATCCTGACGTCTCGCAGTTTCCGGATCGTCGCCAGCGCGGCTGTGGGACCGACACCTTCGGTCCAGTAGGTGCTGGAAATGAACGACGTTTGCGCTGCATCCATGATGCGACGACGGCCAATGATCGCGGCCATCGGGTGACCATTTCCAATCGCTTTGGCAAACACGGCAACGTCCGGCATCACACCGTACTTCAAATGCGCACCGCCGAGATGCATCCGCCAGCCGGACGAAATCTCATCGAAGACCAGTGCCGCACCGCAACGGTCACAAAGTTCGCGGACGCCTTCGAGAAAGCCCGGATCAGGATCGGTCGAACGTGTTGGTTCCATCACAACGGCTGCGAGTTCGCTGCCGTGGCGCGCCACAATCTGCTCCAATTCATGTAATCGGTTGTACGTAAACGGCAATGCGGTTCCCGCAAGACCGCGCGGGACACCTGCCGGTGCAAGGCCCGGCAGCAGATGACCTTGCAGACTGTCCGCCGCACCTGCGGGATTCACGTTTGCCGCCAGATACCAGTCGGACCAGCCGTGGTAGCCACAGAACGCGATCTTATCGCGGCCGGTGGCAGCGCGAGCGATGCGGACGGCGATCGCCATGGATTCACCGCCGGAACGCGCATAGCGAACCTGCTCGGCCCACGGGTGCAGTTCGATCAGCAGCTCGGCCAACTCGACTTCCTCAGCGGCGTTCAGCGTCGACATCGAGCCGAGTGCGATTCGTTGCTGAACCGCTGCCGTGACATCAGGATCGGCGTATCCCAGCAGGCACGAACCGATGCCGGATGTGGTCATGTCGATGAAGCGACGGCCATCGAGATCAGTCACTTCACATCCATGCGCCTCACGGGCATAGGCTGGCCAGAGTCCGGGAGCAAACATCTCCGGTCGCTTGCTGAGGAGTTGCGTTCCGCCAGGAATCAGCTGCTTCGCCCGGGCATACATCGTCTGAGTCTGCTGACCGATTGGCGAGTCCATTGAGGGATCGTCATCACCGAACTGAACATGAAACGCGGAGACAGCGTTCCTCCAGAAAAGGTTCTGAATGTCGTCAGCGGACCATTGGGCAATCTCCGCCGCATGCTTCATGGACAGCAATTGCTCGTAGATCGCCAGGATTGGACGGCCATCGCAGTGGGGAAACTGGACATTCAGCCGGCTGATGTCCACGGACTGCCAGGCTCGTCCCATCGCCGCGTACTGACCATGAAAGTACGTCGCGTCAATGCCGTCTGATCCATACAGGATGCGTCGCCGGTCCTCACGCGAGAACAGCGTAATCAGCGGTCGCACGTCAGTCACGGCCGAGACGTCGTACCAGATATTTGGCATCTCACGGAGCTGGTCGATCGCCTTGCGAATCGGCCAGTAGGTGAAGCTGCGGGCACAATGCGCCAGAATCCATTTAATGTTCGGGTAGCGGCTTCCTGTGAATTCCCGCAAATCACTCAGGTTGAACTCGTCCGCGCAGCCGTGGAAACGAGAGAGGTGCAGCGTGACCCATAGTCCCATTTCATTCGCGAGCTCCAACTGCTCGTGAGTCAGAAACTCGTGAATCCGGCATTGCGCAATATCGCCGGTGATGGAGAACAGTCGATACGGTTTGAGTCCGATAAATCCTTGCTGGCGCACATCGCGTTCGATGTCCTGCACACGACATGCCGGCGTCACCAGTCGATTCATGCGAGACTGCGGATCCTGTCGGACCTGCTCGATGCACCAGCGGTTGTGATCCTCGACGTCGATCCCGAGCGCCGGTGTTCCCAGCACGAGAAAATGCGTTTCACGATCGGGGTATAATCTCGCCGCCCACTGCTGCAACATGGTGAAGTCTGCGAAACTCCACGGATTCACCGACGACGGCGAAGATGCCCTCACATGCTCGGGATGGAACATATGAATGTGGGCGTCGAATACACGATCCGGGACGAAGTCCTGAAGCTCCTCGTCCCAAATCTGCTGATCGTGTGGTGAGAAGTCGTTCAGTGAAACCGGCATACTGAGTTCCAAAAAAATGATGATTAGCTACGCTTACTTTTCAAAACATGTTGTAGATGAGTCAAGTTTTCGCTGCGATGCCAAAACGATCGAATGTAGGATGGACATTCATGTCCGTCGCATGGCCAATATCTCGGACATGAATGTCCAAGCTACAGGAATCGCAGCTATGGACCGCGCAACTGGGCCTTACAACGGTGATTCTTGAGGAGTTTGCTGTGCCCCAGCAGCAGTTCGGCAGGCTTGGGCCGCCAACGCCCATCGCTTTGCCACTTCGCGTTTTCCCAACGATGTCGCAATTGAGGCCAATTGTTCACGAATCTGGACATTTGCAGGATCCGCTGCGGCCTGTTTCGCTGCAGCATAGAATTGTTCATGCAGTTTGGTCGATGCGTCTCTCGCGTCCATCTCGCGTTGCCCGGCCTCTGTCTGTCCAAGCTTCAAGTACGCCATCGCTAGTTGGTACCGCGCCTTGGTGTCATGGGGATCCTGCTGGAGTACCTTTTGGAGGGGCGCGATCGCGTTCTGAGCATTACCATCAGCCACCTGTTGAGCACCATACAACCGCAGGGCCTTAGGATCATCCGGATTCGCCAACAACGATTTCTCAACGGCATCCCGTGATTCGTCCGGTTTTCCAAGCCCGTCGTAACAGTCGGCCCTGAGAGCCCACACAGTGGCGGTTGGCTCAGCCAGCGCCAACACTTCCAAGGCCTCTGCAAATCTGTTCCGCTGGATCAAAACGATTGCGAGGTCGGCCTGTATATCCGGTTGAGGAATATCCCTCCCGAGTTTTAGTGCTGTCCGATAGTGCTCGATTGCAAGACCAAACAGAGATTCATCAGTACAAATCAGCCCCAGGAGCCGATGAGGACGATAATCGAGCGGGTTGAGACGAGTTGCTTCAGTCAATTCAACAACTGCTTCGGACTGGTTGCCGATGTCGTAGTGAATTGCCCCAAGCCACCGATGGGCTTCACCGTTGGACGGGTCCTCTTTCGCCAACAGGACCAATAGATCAGCGGCCTCCGAAATCCGACCCGTTTCATAGAGCGCTTGAGCTGTGAACAGCAGCACAGGGAATCGAAGCACACCCTCGGGCCTCGTTCCAGAAAACTCCTTTAAGGCCCTTGATGCTTTTCCAGCATTCAGCAGCACACAACCACGCAGCAAGTGGGCATGCCGCTGAAATTCCGGGTAGCCTTCAAGGCTAGAAGCAGCCTGACTTACACGGCGAAAGTCGCGCCGTTCAATTGCTGCGATGCCGTCCGAATACACAAAATGAGGGCGAATCTGATAATACCAAGACCAAATCCCAAACACACAAGCAACAACGACAGCAAGAAAAACAATCGACTTCTGCGTTCGTCCGGAAACCCGCATAAAAATTGTTATTGCTCTGTAAAGACTCGATTTTCGGCTAGGCCGCACCAAACGGACAGTATTTCCGACACTTTGCCGAACCGCTGGAACTCCGCTTCGCCTGGTCCGGCCTACAGATACAACCCAAATTCTCTGTTGTGACAGAGCAGTAGTGCTCTGTCACAAAATCATTTATGGCTTGAGTGCCACTGGCTTTGCCAGTGCTCCCCATTGCCAAGAAGCACTGGCAGAGCCAGTGGCACACATCAACACACGAGTGACAAAGCACCAGATCAGAAATTTACTCTGTGAGATCGAACTTGAAGTCGTTGGTATCAGCTGCGGACACTGTCCGCTTCTCCCCCGATGTTTTCGCGTCCGCATATTTTCCGGGCAGCACCAATTCTGGCTTTAGTTCTGCAGTTTTTCCTGAGCTCATTGCGCCGATATTTTTGGCCATCATTTCCTTCGCGTTCGCTTCAGTAATCTCTCCGGATTGACCTTCGGGTGCCACCTTAACGATCGTCACTGTGTGCTCGCCTGCAACTGCTCCGTCATTGGTATCAAAAGTTGCCAACGCGAATTTTCCGCTCGCGTCCGTGACCCCAGAGGCACTTCGAGGTGACGTTGCGGACGCAAATGTTATATTTGCCCCTTCGACAGGTTCCCCCTTGAAGGTCACGGTCCCCGTCACCTTATATAGATCTGGCCTGCCACTTGCCCCATCACACCCGACAAGGTAAGGAGTCCCGAGAACCAATGCTAAAATCAGTGAACGATTCATGTCAACATACCTAGAAACGTGAAAAATGGTTAATTCATTGCAAATTGAAAGAAAGGCCTGCAGGCTGATATGACCTGCAGACCTTTCAGGATCAACCGACTGCTGACCTAGAACTCACCGACCGTAGTGCCGTCTCGCCGAGAGCCCAATGCCTGGTATGTGCCGTAGTCAATATTCTCGCTGAGGAATCTTACTGATCCGTCACACAGAACAAAATTCGCACCACCGGTGTGATCGGATTTGAACCCGCGCGCCGTTGGCCAGCTATTCGTTTGATTACAGGCAGGACGAGTAGCGTCTGGAAGTTGTATGTATCCGTGACCGTTGTTACAAGTTCGATAATTAATCGGGGCTGTGGTCGCAAACCACTGGTTGTTCATAGTGAAGGCCCCATAGTGACCATGGTCGGTACATTCGAGCGTTGAGAGCACTTCGCCCATCATAATCGTGTTGGATGTACCGTCAGGAATTTGGCCAAAGTTGGCAGACCAGCCGACTCGAGCAAACGGTCCCGAGGTCTCATTTGCGTTACGAGCATTTCCATGCCCAGCTGGGCCGTCGTTAAAATACCCAGAAGCGTTTCCACGTTGCTCAACCGAGCCTGGAGCGTAAGCCGTGCATCCGTTGTGGGCATCCATTCTCTGAGCACCCATTGAAGGAGCATAGCTTGACGTTGTCATGTCCCAGTCCCACGATTCGGTCTTTGGACACTGTGTACTTGGGCAACGCATTATGGCAATCTTGGCGGACATCCATCTCTGAGTAATGCCACCAGCGCCCGGCCCAAACCCCAAAGTGCTATTTGGGACGCACCACCAATCGGCACCAGCTGCGAACGGTGTACCGTTAGCGAAGTCAATCGAATTAAACAAACCACCTTGCTCAATAAATGGCAATAGCTGGACAAGGGCTGAACCCTTGGAGGTGCGGCCCCAATCATTTATGCCACTGATCGCAAACTGATTGTGTACATCGTGATAGTTGTGCATAGCCAATCCCCACTGCTTCAGGTGGTTCTTGCATTGCGTGCGGCGTGCGGCTTCTCGAGCCTGCTGAACGGCAGGCAACAACAACGCGATCAAAATTGCAATGATGGCAATCACCACCAGCAACTCGATCAGGGTGAAGGCCTTTCTCGGACCCCTTGTTTTTCTCATTTCATTCTCCTGTTTCAGAAAAAGTCACGAATTAGGAAACAACCATAACACTGACGCTCAAACCAAGCCGGGACATGCCGCTCGAAGATTCTTGGCTACAAAAACATAAACCAGATGCGAAACGTCGTTGAAGACCGAGAAACTTGTGGAAGATGACCAAAAATTCCTCTCCGCTGCTCGTGAATGATGCGTTAGGAATTATTCTGGTCAGGACGTCGCGGAAAGTCAATGCTTTCGCCTATCGATTTTCGGGAAATATTTGCAAAAACTGTAGGGGCATCTGTGCTAAGCGTTTGAAATC